>CAYGNU010000492.1:0-712 GCA_964351175.1 uncultured Roseivirgaceae bacterium
ATAAAAAAGAGATCGCTGCGTATCCTCGCGATGACGTTCTTAATTTAAATCCGTGCCTGATATTGATGAAGGTTATGATACCTGCCTTCTTTAGCAATCAACTCGTCATGTTGACCTCGCTCAACGATCTCACCGTTTTCTACCACTAAGATCTGATCGGCTTGGCGTATAGTGCTTAACCTATGCGCGATTACAAAGGTAGTACGGCCTTCCATCAGTTTTTTCAAACTTTGCTGAATAAAAGCTTCGCTTTCCATATCTAAATTGGACGTGGCTTCATCTAAAATCAAAATTCTTGGGTCTGCCAAGATGGCTCTGGCAATTGCAATTCGCTGCTGCTGACCTCCAGAAAGTTTTACCCCACGTTCACCAATCAAGGTATTTAGACCATCTTCAAAGCGATCGGTAAATTCATCAACATGCGCAGCCTTTACAGCTTCCATTAATCTTTCTTCGCTAGCATTGGGCCTTGGGAAAAGGATGTTTTCTCTAATAGTGCCTTCAAACAAAAAATCATTTTGTAACACTACACCTAGCTGACCGCGGAAACTTTCTAATGTAATGGTCGACATATCAAGACCATCTACGGTGATATTACCTTTTGTAGGATTTAAGAAAGAGGCGGCCATACCTGCAATAGTGCTTTTTCCGGATCCAGAGGTGACCACTAGGGCAGTGTCAGAGACGCGAGCTGCCGGGCACCGCTGGTGGT
>CAYGNU010000492.1:722-3798 GCA_964351175.1 uncultured Roseivirgaceae bacterium
ATTCTTATTCATAAGCCGATGACAGCTCATTTAATGGTTGTGCGACTTTTATCTCTCCAATGGTCTTAACTCTAACTGCTGGGTCATCTTCCAACGGGGTATTTAAGATTTCTTCTGTTCTGTCTAATCCAGCAAATGCTTCAGTAAGCTGACTGCCAATGTTGCTCATCTGTACAATTGGAGCAATCATAAAACCAAGGTAAAGTGTGAAGGCAAGGAAATCACCAAAGGTAAGCTCTCCTTTCATAATCATATATCCTCCAATGCCCATGATGCCGGTGGAGGCAAGTCCTAGTAAGAAGGTGGCCGAACTAGTAAGTATACTGGTTGAAGTCAAGCTCTTTTTGATATTTAGGAATAGTTTGGTAACACCATCCTCAAATGTCTTTATTTCTTGGGCTTCCGCATTGAATCCTTTGATTACTCTAACACCACCTAAGGTTTCTGTTAATCGGCCAGTTACTTCAGCATTGATTTTACCACGTTCTCTGAAAATAGGTCTGATTTTGCCAAATGCTTTTAAGGATATAAACCCAAAAACAGCTACTGGTAACAATACATAAAGTGTCATCATCGGGCTGATGTTGATCAATAGAAACAGACAGATGATTGATGTTAATATCCCTCCAAAAAGTTGGGCTAGACCTGTACCAACAATATTTCTAACGCCTTCGACATCGGTCATAATTCTTGATACTAATTCTCCGGTTTTAGTATTGTCAAAAAACCGCACAGGTAGTTTGATGATGTGCGCTTGTACTTGTACACGAAGTTTAGAAATCAGGTTTTGAGCTTCTACGCTTAATATTTGGGTAAGAGCGAATGAAGTTACAGCTTGTACTAAAATAGCGCCAGCAACTGCCAGCAATAATATTTTAAGTGTTTCCATGTTGTTGTTTGGAATCACATCATCTATAAGGTATTTGGATGCTCCTGGCAGGACCAGTCCTGCTAATCGGCTAATCACAATCAATACGAGACCGACAAGAAGTTGATTTTTTCTTGGCCAAACAATGGTCTTAAAAACATGCCCAATAGTAACTTTTGATTTTGCCATGGCGGAAAGTTACTTGAACCAAGTGTAATGCAGTTATTTAGACTATAAAATTATTCTTCTTTTAAGGAATTCACTGGGTTGGCCCTAGCTGCTTTTAATGACTGAAAGATTACTGATAATCCAGCAATAAAAATTGCTGCAACTAAACCGATGATAAATGTGAGAGGTGTTAATGATGTTTTATAAACGAACTCATTCAACCACATATCGCCAAAATACCAGCTTAGGGGTAGTGCAATGGCACTGGAAATTATTACTAGCTTGATATATTCCGTAGCCAATAATCTTGATAATCTTTGGACAGAGGCTCCCAATACTTTTCTAACCCCAATTTCTTTTTTTCTTTGAGAAGCTGTAAAAGATGCTAGTCCAAATATGCCCAAGCATGCTACAAAAATTGAAATGCCTGAAAAGAGCTGAAAAATTTTACTTTGTAATTGTTCCTGTTCATACATACTTTGTAGAGATTGATCGAGGAAATAATAATTCGGTTTAAATGGAACAAATTTAGACCATTCATCTTCTATCATGGCCACAGCTTTCAGGCTATTGCTACCTGAATTTAGTTTGATTGAAAGCAAACTAGCCTGATCGGTCATACAGATAATCAAAGGCTCCACCTCAGTTTTAAGTGAGCTAAAATTATAGTCTTTCACAACTCCAATTACATTTCTGAAAGTAGAGTCGCTTAATGCAATTTTTAATCTTTTGTTAATCGCATCTTCGGTGCTCCAGCCAATCTTTTTAACTGCAGTTTCATTCAGTATAACAGATCCTTTTAAATCCGAACTTAAGTCTTTAGAAAAATTCCTGCCCGCCAGTATTTCCAGCTCATATGAGGGCAAAAAGTTTTCATCAGTTAATAGAGTACGCATTCTCAAGTTATCTTCCTCCCCTTCAAAAGATATATTCATTGTATCGTGAAAACCGCCCGGCACGCCCGTAGATAAGCTTACATTTTTTACCATAGGGTTATTTAGCATGCGCTCTTTGAAAGTATCAATGCTCTCATTTATCGTATTGTAATTTAACTCAAGTAATACTATTTCATCTTTATTGAAGCCAAGATCAATTTCATTAATATGCTTAAGCTGCTTTCTGACAATAAGTGTGAACACTATGAGGATGATAGAAATACCGAATTGAAATACAACAAGACCTTTTCTTAACCCTATTCCGCCTTTAACAACAGTTACTTTGCCTTTGATTACATTCACCGTTTTAAATGACGAGAGCACCAGTGCTGGGTAGAGACCCGATACGAATCCAGTAAATAAAATTAGAGCTATCGCGATTGCTATAATCAATGGGATATTTCGAAAAGGTATTAACTCCAATGAAAAAAGGTTGTTGAAAATAGGCAGACTAACTTCACAAAGTGTAAACGCCAATATTACAGCGGCTCCTGCAATCATAAATGACTCAATAAAAAACTGAGCAATAAGTGATTTCTTCGAAGAACCCAAAGCTTTACGAACACCTACTTCTTTGGCTCGCATTGTTGATCTTGCAGTGGCCAGATTCATGAAGTTGATACAAGCTATCACAAATATGAAAATGGCAATGAATATAAAAATATAAATGACTTCAATATTGCCATGTAGGACATCATCATATTGCACTTCAGATTGAAAATAAACATCCTTCAATGGCTGCATTGTAAGGCCCATCCGATTTCCAATTTTCTGAAAATCTTCCCCGAAATATTTGTCCATAAAGGATGGAAATTGTGCTTTTAAACCTTCTGGATTGGTATTGTCATTTAAGGTGATATAAGTATATAATCCGTTAGACCACCAATTGGACATGAAGCCCAATTTTCTCAAAGGAGCCCAGTTGCCAACAAAGTCAAAATCGATATGAGACCTTTGTTTTGTTTCTTTGAAAACCCCGGTAACTATATAATCGAACTGGTTATCAACTTTAATGATTTTGTTGATGGGGTCTTCGTCACCGAAGTATTTTTTAGCAGTTGCTTTGGTTAAAATAATACTGTTTGGCAACGCCAAAGCTGTCTTT
>CAYGNU010000493.1:0-3795 GCA_964351175.1 uncultured Roseivirgaceae bacterium
TGTGAAATAAAAACACAAAGTTCGGTCTTTAGTTATTCTTTTACAATTGTAGTGCAGAATGAAAATTGAACAACAAATACTTTAGGCAACTTCTTTACCTCTTCCAATTTCTAGCAGCTTGAACCAGTCAGCACTATCCATTTTCACCTCTATAGAATTAGATGCTGATTTAACCCGTTCTGGGTTCATAGTACCTATAACAGGAATTATTGGAGCAGGGTGATTTTGCAACCATGACAAAAGTAAATCACCAATTGATAATTGGTATTTCTTCGCTAAAGCCTGTATTTCAACATTATCTAAGATACTCTTTATGTTATTACCCCCTCCTAAAGGTGACCAAGCCATAAGGCTTAAGTGACGCTTTTGAAAATAGTCTAACGTCCCGTCAAACATACTCTCTGATGCAAATGCAGAAATTTCAATTTGATTAGTGACTAATGGAATACCACAATTATTTTTCAAAAAGCTAAACTGATGGGGTGTGAAGTTTGACACGCCAAAGTGTTTTACCTTGCCTGCAATCTTTAACTCGTCAAAGGCCTCACCAACTTCTCTTGGCTTTATAAGAGGGTTGGGCCGATGAATTAATAACAAATCAAGGTAATCAGTATTAAGATTTTTTAAGCTTTTATTTACAGAGTCAATAATATGAGCCTTTGAGGTATCATATTGTTTTACTTTATGAGTAGGTCTGTTTTCAGAAATTAATTTAATCCCACATTTACTTACTAGCTGAATGTCTTCTCTTTTGACAGAAGAGTTTTTCAGCCATTTGCCAAATACCTC
Source organism: uncultured Roseivirgaceae bacterium (assembly GCA_964351175.1). Taxonomy (GTDB): domain Bacteria; phylum Bacteroidota; class Bacteroidia; order Cytophagales; family Cyclobacteriaceae; genus Fulvivirga. The sequence goes on from CAYGNU010000493.1 coordinate 790, forward strand.
TTCGCAAGTATAGCCTCCATAAATATCAGCATGATCAAATGTGGTTATACCAGCATCTAGAGCCGACTCTACCAACTTTTCAACCTGACTTTGTTCAATGGAGTTGATATGCCACATACCCAAAACGATTGGGCTAATATTGAGGGTTGACCCTGAAAGGCTTACTTTTTTCATTTGATAAAATTAAAAGCTTTTTGACGAAAGACTACTAACAGCAACCGCCACCGTCATAAAAATGAGTAGATTCCGAAATAAAAATATCTTCTCGATTTAATGAAGTCAATGCTCCAGCTGTTTTATCGCACACAGACAATGGTTGATTTGGCATCAAAACATGACCTTTGTGGTCATCAAAATATTCTTCATCTCCAAAATAAATAGCAGTTTTACCAGTAAATACACATGGCCCATCTTCTGGCATTGGATCTTTTATGGCACAAACTTCTACACTCTCAATAAAGATGTTAGTTTCTGTATCATAATGCTTTGGATCAAGAATCCTATAAGGTCTTTTGGCTCTAATTTCTACCGTTCCAAAACCCACATCGGTGATCATTTTGATATAATCTTTCAATGGCAAAGCCCCACTTAAGCACAAGGCCCTTAGTCGTTCATCATTCTGCAATGCCTCTGGCATCGCCTGGTCACAAATTGGGTCTGACAGTACAAGCCTACCATAAGGTTTTAGTACCCTATACATTTCCGAGAGTGCCGTTTTTAAGTCTTCTCTTGTGAAAATATTAAATAGACAGTTTTGAGCTGCAACATCAATGGTTTCATCCTCAACCGGTAAATTCAAGGCATCTCCCTTTCTCAAATCAACAAACTCTGATTTAAACCATGGGTTTTGCTTTTCAGCTTCCTTGAAGTTTTGGCGACTAGCATCAATCATCTCATCAACCACATCTAGGCCGACTACACCACCTGTTCTTCTACTGAAATATGAAAATTGTAAAAGCTCCATACCCCCTCCAACACCTACATACAATATGGTTGGATTGTTAACAAGATCACGTGGATTTACCGTGCTACCACAGCCATAGTTCATATCAAGCATGCGCTTCGGAATTTCTAAACCTGGCAACTGCCATACTGGTGTGGTAGTGCAACACAAGCCAACATCAGGAGTTTCCGCGGCCTTTTTGTATACATCTTTAGTGGTTTCTAGATAGCTTTCCATTTATAGTCTATTAATTAATTCTTCGTACAATTCAGTTAATTTTTCCTCCGCTTTACCTGCTATTGCTATTATCTCTGAAATATCAACTGGCTTCAAATTATCAGGGTCACAGTCATCGGTAAGCACTGATATAGCACAACATGGAAGGCTCATATGATTGGCTACTATTACTTCTGGTACTGTTGACATACCAACGGCATCAGCACCAATATTTCTTAAAAATCGATACTCAGCTCTAGTTTCTAGATTAGGTCCTATAACAGAAACATAAACGCCTTCATTGAGTTTTATTCCTTTTTCTCTTGCTATTTTCTTAAGTTGAGAGTTGATCTCCGCATTATAAGGTTGACTCATATCCGGAAATCGAGGCCCTAGTTCATCAATATTTTGGCCTCGTAAAGGATTATCTGGTTGCAGATTAATATGATCATCGACTAGCATTAGCTCTCCCTTCTTCCAATCCAGATTCATATTACCCGCGGCATTAGAAAGTAGCAAGTACTTTATACCAAGCCTTTTCAATACCCGCACCGGGAATGTTATTTGCTGCATATTGTAACCTTCATAATAATGAAATCTACCTTGCAGGGCTAACACCTTTTTATTTCCAATGGTACCATAAATTAGCTTTCCATTATGGAATTCAACCGTAGCTATGGGGAAATTGGGTATATCTTTATAATCTATTTCTCGTTCTACAGACATCTTAGAAACAAAACCGTTCCCAAGCCCAGTACCTAGGATTACTCCAATTTCAGGAGCTTCAATCCCTCTGTTCTTTAAAAAATCTGTAGTATCTTGAATTTGTGTTAGCGACATAAATGGTTAATTAGGCTACAGTGCCCTGACAACTAGATCCAGCACCTGCAGTACATCCGAAACAATGTTGATTGATTGCAATATTACGCTTTGCCAGCTTCTCCAGGTCAAAATCTTTAATATGTTGTCCGGCTGATTTCTCAACTTTCATATCTAGCATCTGATTAAAATCACAGTCATACATAAATCCATCATAATCAATAGAAATAGTATTTCTACACATCACGCCTTTTACAGCAGCTGGATTAAAAGCAGTCACCAGTTTTTCCATATAATCTTCGTAATTCTCTGTTCTTATTAAAAACTCTAAAAAACGGCTTATTGGAATATTTGTGATGGTAAACAGGCTATTAAATTCAATATCAAAATTGTCTTTTAATTCCTTCTTAAAGTCTCTTTCAAGCTCTGCCTGATCACCGGGTAAGAAAGCTCCACTTGGGTTATAAACTAAATCTAAATTCAAGCCAGAATCAGGCATCCCATACCCAACGCTATTAAGCATTTTGAGGGCTTTTATTGATTTATCAAAAACACCTTCTCCTCGCTGCCGATCTGTTTTATCTGGTTGATAAAATGGAAGAGAAGAGACTACCCTGACATTATTTTTCTTAAAGAATTCAGGAAGATCATGATATTTAGGATTAGCCAATATAATGGTGAGGTTCGATCTTACTATTATTTCCTGAACACCCGCCTTATTGGCCTGCTCTACGAACCAGCGAAAATCTGGGTTCATTTCAGGGGCTCCTCCAGTTAAATCTAGGGTATGTATGTTAGTTTCACGCAGTACTTCAAGACAATATTCCATTGTCTTGCGTGTCATAATTTCCTTTCGGTCAGGCCCTGCATCTACATGGCAATGCTTACAAACCTGATTACACATATATCCCAGATTCATCTGAAATATTTCAATAGCACCCGGCTTCAAAGGAAATTCACCTATAGGTTCTAACTTTTTCTTAAATGTTGGCAGCTTTCCTTCACCAAATATTCCGTTAGATAAAATC
>CAYGNU010000494.1:0-3792 GCA_964351175.1 uncultured Roseivirgaceae bacterium
CCTCGATGAATGTCGTGAGATGATGAGTAAAGCCATCAAACATTTAACTGGTGAACTAGGAAAAATCAGAGCTGGAAAAGCAAGCCCTGCAATGGTTGAGAGTGTGATGGTAGAATACTATGGCGCTCCTACTCCATTAAACCAAGTTGCTTCAGTGAGTTCTCCAGATGCGCGTACCTTGTTCATCAAGCCTTGGGAAAAAGCAGTAATACCAAATATAGAAAAGGCTATAATTAATAGTGATCTAGGTTTTAATCCTCAAAATGATGGAGAGCAAATCATTATCAACATTCCTCAGCTAACTGAAGACAGAAGAGTAGCTTTGGTAAAACAAGCTAAAAATGAGTGTGAAAACGGAAAAATAAGCCTAAGAAATACTCGTAAGGAAATTAATGACGAACTGAAGCAACTTCAAAAAGATGGTGCTCCCGAAGACGATATCAAAAGAGCTGAGGAAAAGGTACAGGCTTTAACCGATGAGTACACTAAAAAAATAGATGAGATATTATCACACAAGGAAACTGAGATAATGACAGTCTAACTACAAAGACATATGAATATCATTGATTGGATAGGCGCCTCTGGCGTCTTTCTTATTTTATTAGCCTTCTTTCTTAATCTCATTGAGCGGTTAAACTCTAAAGGAATTATCTATTTATTGCTCAATCTTGTTGGAGCCACACTAGCCTGTGTAGCATCCATTATGCTTAACTATTGGCCTTTTATTATCTTGGAAGCGGCTTGGTCAATTGTTTCAGTTTGGGGTATTTATAAATTCATAAGAACTAATTAATCCTTTCTCACTTTGACTGTGATTGATTAGAAATATCTTTCAATATCAAAATGATCTTTAAATAGGTTCAATTCTACCAAAAGAGAAACTTCATGAGTACCAAAGTTACTTTGGACTAACTGGTTAGTAGGAAGTTCAAATGAATATCCTAAGCGGAACGAACGATTGACTTGAACTTGTGTATTAATAGCTATTCCATTTAGATTTCTTAATGTTACCCCGGCCCAAATAGTATTCGCAAATAGTGCATTGGCACTAATATCCGCAGAAACCTGACCTTCAGTATAACGAACTAAAAAAGAAGGTTTCAATAAGAACGAACGGGTTGACTTGGATTTGATAATAAATCCTCCACTCAAATAGTAATGAGGTAAATAACGAGTACTACTACTAACTCCATCATTGACTTTAGCATTTAATATCCTTGGAACTGATAATCCAAAATAATAAGTATCTGTCATGTAAAAAGCACCTGCACCAAAATTCGCTTTGCTAAATCCATCATTATTCATGTTTAGTCCTTCATCATCTACAAAAGCTAGATTTAGTTTATTGTAATCATATTGATACCCAACAACACCTCCCTGTACCCCTAAGGCTAGTGTTTTACCACCTGATCTAATCTTGTAAGAAAAGGATATTTGAGCTTCAGTATTATTATTGATACCAAGCCGATCATTAACGATGAGTATTCCCGTACCGAATTGATCCCCTACAGAGGTATGAGCAGTAAATAAATTAGTAAGAGGAGATCCATCTATACCTGCCCACTGTTTACGAGTGATTAGATTAGCCGAAAAGTTATTATATACTCCTGCATAAGCAGGATTGATCATATACTGATTGAAGGAATACAAGTTATACAAGGGGTCTTGTTGCGCATTCAGACTACCTAAAGACAGAAGAACGGTTAGTAAAGACAAGCTTATATTGTTTCTCATGGTTTGCGCTATTTGTAATATCAATCTCATACCATTATCTTCTAAGTAAAAAGAATCCATTTTCTATTTTTTCTCCACCATTTAACTCAATAACATAATAGTAAGTGCCATCCGGCAGCTCGTCTCCACCTTCTGAATTTCCTATAAAACAGTTATCCGTATTGTTATAATTATCAGTTTTGAATACCTCATTTCCCCAGCGACTATAGATAAATACTCTGTTAGATTCATAAAATTCTATATTTCTTATCTCCAGAAAATCATGTTTACCATTTTGCTGAGTAGTAATCACATTGAATACTTCAAGTGCAGGGGCTTCTGATAAACCACTAGCACTTAGGTTAGCAATAAAATCAGCGGCTGACTGGCTGCTAATAGTTAGTACTGCATTTTTTGGTCCTATAGAACTAGGGCGAAAAGAAATGGATATATTACTACTTTCAGATGGAGGAATTGGATCTGGAATAGCTCCATTAACTATAAAGTCATCACCTGTTATAAAGATATCTGTTATAACCAGTGCAATTGAGCCTGTATTAGTAACTATAAGTTCTCGACTATCTTCTGCTCCAACTGGGATGTCATCAAAATTTATAATACTGCCATTGGCGAGTGCGGCCCCGGCTATATCTACAAAGAGTTCTCCTTGCTGTACTGTAATAATCACATTAAAAACTGGACTATCGTCTTCTCCATCATTAATGACGATCGGCACTGTTAAATCACCAACGAAATCAGCGTTTGGAAGAACACTAAGACCATCAACTGTATAATTAGCGCCATTATTGACGACCAGATTAAAACCTTGTGGAAATGTATTGTCTATATCCGTGACGGTGAAATTATCTAACGCAATGTCGATAGGTGTTCCTTGAGTAGTAGCTAGGTTAACCTGCCCTGTAATAACGGGAGGATCGTTAATAGGAGTAACCGTCAAAGTAAATATTTCACTCACTACTGCCTGACCATCATCCACCTGCACGGTGATAGTGGCAGTGCCATTAATATCACTTTCAGGCGTTACATTGATGTTTCTATTTCCTCCAGTTCCTGATAAGTTTATACCTCCAGCAGTTACTAATGCTGTGTTATTTGATGAAGCAGTAACCACTAGGTCATCAAGATTTGATTCTGCATCATTAATGGTAAAAGGTAAATTGCCGGTGCTTCCGTCTTCATCAATGGTGGCATCGGCTATTGGACTAATTGTAGGCAAACTGTTAGTTGAAGTTATCTCTCCAGATATCTGAAAATCAAATGTTCCTTCATCCAAATCATCACTTAGGATGCTTACCGTTTCAGTATACGCGCCAACGTTATCCCCTGTTAACAGGATATCTAATAGTTGATTGCCGCCAGAAACAATGACTAAAGGAAATGCTATGGCTGAATTGAGGACGAACTCAGTACCTGAAATATTAATGGCAGTAATTGTAAGATCTGCAGTACCTTGGTTTTCTATTGAGAGCGTTTCATTGATTCCTGTACCCTGCACTTGTGTACCAAAATTTACTGGGCTAGTTTGTCCATCAAATATTTCAGTACTACTTTGAAACACTCCTATTTCTGGCTCTGGAGCAGATGCGGATTGATTTTCATATGCCCCAATATCAATTGTCGAGTTGAAATAGCGAGAATTTCCCGCTAGGTCATAGGGTGCCAGTTCTGAAAAGTCCATGTCACCATCTTCATCCTCAACATCTAAATAGGAGGCAAAAGAGTTATTACCCATATCAATTGCAGGAGAACTATCACTTATGGAGAAGTCATCACTTGCAGCATCGGTAAACAGCGGATCTGATGGGGATACATTAGTAGCAACAGGAGCAATACTATATTCTGAAGGATCCCATTCTTGAACAATAGAATTCCGTATTTCAAAGGAGGCTGGGAAATTGTTGATGCTGACTTGTGATCCTGTTGCCCCAGCCAAACTGGTAGCTCCCCAAAGTATCGAGTTATAAATGCCCAAAAGGTCACTAGAAGTAAAATAAATATCTGCTGATCCGTCATTAACCGAGTTATTCCCAAATGTTGAATTGGTTAAAAGTATTGTGG
>CAYGNU010000495.1:0-3768 GCA_964351175.1 uncultured Roseivirgaceae bacterium
ATATACAATCTATGCTATTACTTTACCAGGTTTTGGAGGAACGCCTCCTTTGCCCATAAATGACAGCCAACCAGATTTTAATCAAACCCCTTGGCTAAATTCTGCAATAATGGGGATTGAAAAACTAATTGAAAGTAAAAAACTCGATAAAAGCTTTCTGGTAGCACATTGGTCTGTTGCAACCCAAATAGCGGTTAAACTAGCATTAAAACACCCTGACCAATTCGAAAAAATTATATTAATATCAGGTGTAGCAAAAAGTTATTTCGAAAGTATTCCTGAGATGTTTTCCTGGAGTTTGAAACAAAGAGAGGAGTATGTAAATCTCTTATCCGATCGTTGGTTTAAAACTGTAAAGAAAAAGACTTGGGATGATAATAACTTTATGGACTATGATTATGCGGTAAACCCTATGAGAGGGCTTTTCTTATGGAGAGAATCTGCTGAAGCTTCTTTAACAATACAAATTAGGTATATGCTGGAGTTTTATACAATGGACATTACTAAAGAACTAGATAACCTTGAGGTACCAACCCTTATAATCCAACCGGGCTTTAACGACGAAGATTTTTACGTTGACCCTGAACGCCCAAATTACATGAAGAATCTTTGTATCGATAGCTGGAAAGACGTTGATTCAAAAAATATTAGTTTTGAAAAAATAAACGGTTCCCGTTTGTTTATTATGTATGACAAACCTACAGAATTAAAAAGAATCATAACAAGTTTTACACAGTAACTAATATATAACCTGACCTTACTAATAAATAGAAACTCTAATACTAGTTATTGGGGCTTTTCTTTATCTAAGCCATCAACCTAGTATTGTGAATGCATTTAGTACTTTTATGAAAGATGGCGTTAATGCTATTGGTTTTCCTGCTAGATAATTAATCCAATGGGCATTTTAAACTGTTAGGAGCAATTGCTTTATGTGCCTCAATACCTAAATGGATTCGAGAATAGGCATATGCTGGAGCTTTTTTTAATTTACTTTTTGTTGTAGGTGCCCATCTTTTCAACCCAATCAATTCTAATGATAATAATTTTAGGGTCAAGACAACTTAAGGGGATTGACCCATTTTTTTTAATCATTTGACAATACTGAGCATACACTTTTATAAGTGTCCGAAATTTTAGTTCTTTTTTCTTGTACCCAACTTCTGGTAGGCATGTGCTTTTATACCGCATTTATTTATAGTTTAATTGATCTTTTTTTATGAGATCAGTCATTCTATTACAGCCAATATTTTAGATTAATATTCGCTAGGGTTCTCAATCATAAGTGTTACTCGAATTTCATCTCCGATTAGTAAATCCATCGAATCAAAGCTCAAGCCCATCCTTTTTCTGGATAGAATAATTTCTCTCGATTTAAAAACTCCCTTATCCTGAATAAGTTCAAACGATACATCTGTTTTCAAATTTTTAAGAGACAAAGTACCCGAGACCAAAAATCCACTAGAAGTTTGTTCTCCCATCCCTTCATAAAGGATTTCGGGATAGTTATCTATATCTAAATATGGCTCAGACCTAAGTGTTTCATCTCTAGAATCATTTTTTGTATTAATAGATCTTGTTTTTATAGAACCTGAAACTATTAAAGAGTCTCCCTTAACTAATAAAATCCCACTAAATTCCTCGAAGGTTCCTTTTACACTTAATACACTTAAATGACTGACTTCAAATTCAATTGTAGAATTTAAGTGAGATATTTCGATATCCTGAGCCTGTATATAATGACTAAGTAATAAAAGAATAAAGAATGAGATTTTAGTTTGACAAAGCAAGCACATAAAACTCGATAACTACATTATTGCCTATGATCTCGGTTCCGTTAGGTAGCTTCATTTCGGCTCCCACACCATAATCAAGTCTATTTATTGTAAGTTCGCCCGTAATCCCTATCGACTGTTTTCTGGTTGGCAAGTCAATCATTGGCCCAACAATCGAAACAGGAAAACTTATTTCCTTTTTTGTTCCATGAAGTTCAAGTGTACCTACAGCCACTAACTCTTCTCCATCTCTCCATAGTTTTATAACTTCAAAAATCATTTCAGGATATGCTTCTGTATTTAAAAAAGCTTGTCCTTTTACAGCCTCTTCTCCATCTGGATTATTAGCAACATAGCTTCCTGTTTTTATCAAAATTCTAGCTGTAGTCTTCTCAATAGAATTTGCGTCATAGTAAACTATACCTGACGCATCGTTGAATCGTCCTAATACAGGAATTACACCGAAGCGGACTACTTTAGAAGTAACAGCAGTATGTCCGGAATCAATAGTATAATTTTGACTATAAGAGGTACTGTTTAAGAGTATTAATAATGTTAAAAGAGAGAGTATTTTTTTCATAATATTTTAGGTTAATTTTTCTGAAATTGTTTTTTAAAGATTAGGTGTCAAAAGTTTAGGTAAATCCATAAGTGCATGTAGCATTCCACATGTCATAATTGAATCTTCTTTTTCTCGGATTAATCCTAGAAATAACCCAGCAACTGTTGTGAATAAAGATCTTTGCCACTCAAACGGGTTTTGGATTAAAGCATGAATTAATCCAAATAAAATGGCAGTAATTATCAAACCATAGCCATATTCAATTCCCTTTATTTTGAATGGCTTTCCAAAAGCAAGATTAAAAGATGATTGTAAATATCCCCTGAATAGTATTTCTTCTCCAAAACCAACAATAAAAATTAAGACAAGAATGCTTGATAAAACCGGAAAAAAAGATTCTATATAAATCGATATAATTCCCAGAAAACCGATGGAAAACAAAAGATTGGAGAATTTTTCATAGGTATTAGGCTTGCTGATAGAACTTTTATAGTTACCTATAACTGGAACCATTAGTATCAAAGCAATGATATAAAATGTAGTGATTATTATAGTTCCACCCCACGAATAGTAATCCCATTTCAACAAAAATAGAACTATTCCAAAAGCCAGAGCTCCAATTGGGCCTACAAAAGCCCAACACTGGATTGCAAAATTGAAACTACTTTTTAGCTTTGGTAGAGCAATCCCGTAGTCAAATTCTGTATTAATACTTTGTTTAATTAATAGAAAAGGAAATACTACAAATAACAGAAATCGAACCCATATACTATATCCATAAAGGTTAATTATGGGATTCAAATATTCATTATGGTTTAAATTATAAAGCAGTAAGACTATTGAAAGCCAATATAAAACTGCTATCAAGGCTTCTTTCCAATATTTATTTTTCTTGATAAGTAATACCAAAATTGTAAAAGTCTTCTTTATTTTATAGAGAGTACGAGGATAAATAATAATTGTTGTATTTTTTTTAATAATTTCAACAATTATTATTTATCCTCCATTAACTCCGAAGAATTAAAAACCTTCTCTTGCTAAATAAAACCGATTCGATTACGAACAAAGCCGTCATCCTGTCCGTCAGCTTACAGATCAGAATCTGTAGGGTGTGATATTTTGATCAATCATATCACCAAATCAAAACCCCTAATCCTGTCCCTCCTTGGGGAGAGGACGGTACTGGCTCGTTCTTCTCTCCCACCAACATCCTCCCTCTGAAATCCCGCATGCGAGATTTCTGTCTCCCTCCAAAGGTAGACAGCTCTCTACTTCGAAAAACCCAGTCCTCCCTTGAGGGAGGTGGATTCATGAGCGGTAGCGAATGAAGACGGAGGGTGTCCTTCGATTTCTGCGCTGATTGCAACACCAACACCCCTCCCGCCTTCGGCGTACTCCCCTCAAGGGGAGATTATCTTAATGCACAAGCGG
>CAYGNU010000496.1:0-3764 GCA_964351175.1 uncultured Roseivirgaceae bacterium
TCTTTTCCAAGGACAATCTGACTTGGCTTGAAACACAGAAATCACTAGTTTCATCATTAATTTGCTTCTGGTGGCATACGGGCCATACAGGGGTCGTTAGCACATATGTCTGAACAAACTGAATAGTAATGAACAACGAGAAAAATGAATTTAAAACCATAATACTATTCTTCCTATCAATTTTCTTTACAACGGCAATTGGGTGTACTGATGATAACTCATTGCCTGCCACTGAAGTAATAGCCAATTTTAGTTCCAACACGACAACAATCTTGGAAAATGGAAGTATCCAATTTAGTGATGAATCAGCGGGTGATCCTACAGAATGGAACTGGATATTTGAAGGAGGTACGCCATCAACTTCAAATGAACAAAACCCAGAAGTTGTTTACGAAAAACCAGGTGTTTATTCTGTTGAACTCTCAGTGTCAAATGGCTCAACTACCGACATAATAGCTGAAGAAAGATTGATCAACGTAACTTGTACAGGTATATATTGTGAGCCAGTCTTTTCAACTTATACTAAAACTTCAGATATCATTTATGGTGTTGATGCAAACGATCATAAAATGATCCTCTTTGAGGCAGATGGAGACTCACGCATCAACCGACCGATAGTGGCACTTATGGGAGGAGGTGGATTTGAAGGCACTAATCTTGATCTGCTAGAACCTATTGCCATTAACTTAGTCAAACATGGAGTGGTTGTAGCGTTACTAAAATATAGGGTGATTGACACTGAAGATGGCACAACCGAATTAATTAGTGGTCAGCAAGATTGTAGAACTGCTGTAAGGTATTTGAAAAAGGAATCAGGCAATTTAGGTATAGACCCAAACCAAATATTTATTGGGGGAAATGGTTCCGGTGCATTTGCCGCTCTCTTTCACGCCTATGTTGACGAAAGCGATCTTTCTTCAGCCGAACTTAATATCATAAATGGGCTTGGTGGTCTTGAGGGTGGAGCACAAGGTAATGATGGTTTCTCAAGTGAAGTTGCTGGCGTTGTTTCTCTGGCTGGTGGAATGTTTGCTACCTTAGAGTCAATTACAAATGAAGATGTTCCTATTTATGCTATACATGGAACAGCAGATACTGAGGTTCCATATGATAGTGAAGCAACCAATCCGATAACTTATGGATCAAAATCAATTACGGAAAAGGCAGCTTCTGTTGGTTTAACTAGTCATTTATTCACAATTGAAAACGGAAGTCATACAGCCCCAAGACAAAGTTCAGATGATTATATTTTGGAGTTGATATACTTCATCCGCGAATTGGTTCAATAGATTAACATGTGCTAACAAACACTATCATCCATAAGCTAACTGAGCTACTTGCAATGGCTGGTGCTATCCGATACTTTTAAAGAAGTTTGGAAAGTTCAGTCTTACGGATGATAGTTGGACGTTGCCAAACATACCTAGATGAAGAATCTAATAAATGTAGCTTTTCTCATATCTGCAATTGCTTGTAATAGCCCAAGGATTGAAGAACAATCTTCCTACATTTCAAATGACACAATTCTAGTTTATGATAGTGTTCAAAACACCAAAAAAGTACAAATATTTGATACGTTGAATGACTTTAGCATAGTCTCATTTGAACATGTATCAAACTATCCATCATCTGACACTGATACTACAAAGTGTTTAGATTGGAAGTTAACGAAAGCCAATATCAAAGAAATAATAAAAGCATCTCGCTTAATTAATGGACATGAATGGCATTACCTTTTCTCGCATCTTCCTTGTGCAGCAAATGGGCAACTTAATCAAGATAGTTTGACTTATAACTTTTCAATAAATAGTGGTTCATGGATGACAATTGGAAATTCAGACACCACTATTATGTTAGGATATTTTGACACAGAACTAAAGCGACTTTTCTTAGATGACCACTGGAAAGAAGAAGAGGAATAAACGTTTGGCAACATGTTGTAAGAGCGCATTTGGACTTCACCGTGCGAAGTCCTTAAATGCTTTGGTGCGGCTGAGCCCGCACGTTTTGGGTTAGCATTTCACATCTGCTTTCTTCTGTTACGGGCGGACTATCAACTGGAACGCAGTGTTTCAAGCTGCTTTCATTCGAACTAGGTTAAAACCCAATAACGTGCTATTTTTATGCTCTGTAAAACAAGTAAACAAACGCGCCTTACACAGGCGTTGGCCACAACCTAAACTTGTAGTATGATGTCAAGATATTTATTCATTCAGATATTTATTCTCGCTCTAATCTTCGGTTGCGACAGTCCGAATAACCATGCTGACCTAATTGTGAGTAATGTAACTATTATTGATGTAGTGGATGGGAAAATAATTCAATCACAAGACATTTTTATTTCAAAAGGGGTAATTACAAAAATTGTAAATCATGAATCTCGTGAATATAATGCAGGTCAGATTGTTGATGCGGGCGATCTCTATGTCATACCAGGTTTGTGGGATATGCATGTTCATGCCATACAAGATGCAGATTACGAATTTGCATTGCCAATGAACGTTGCTAATGGAATTACTGGCATTAGAGAAATGGGTGGAAACCTACGATTAAGAGATTCTCTACGAACCTTAAATACTGTAGGCGGGCTTCCTATTCCTCGAATGGTGGTTGCCGGTGGTATTTTAGGTGGAAATCCTGCTCGAAATGGACCCAGTGTGGCTACGGTTGAAGAAGCGATTGAATACGTAGAAATACTTGCCGATAATGGAGCGGATTTTATAAAGACTTATGAATATCTAAAACCAGATGTATATCGTGCAATTATGGAGAAAGCGACTGAACTCGGACTTCCCGTTTATGGACATCCTCCAAAATTATTAGGCTTAAATGAAGCAATAAAACTAGGTCAAAGATCTTTCGAGCATCTATCTCAAATTCCTTTTTATTCCACTCCATACACCGACTCAATAATAACTGACATGTATAACCACTGGTATGGACCTGACATACCATTAACATCTGAACAATTCGATGCTTTGTTATTGGAATATTATGATGAGTCAGTCGTGGAGTCTCTGGCTAAAAAAATGGCGAAAAAAGAGGCGTTTTTTTGTCCAACAATTATGGTCTACGTAAACCTTTCGTATCCTTGGAAGGCAGAAGAAGCAAACAAGGAGCCTTTTACATATTTAAATCCATTTAGACAATGGTTTTGGAACGATGACATTTCTTGGGCTAAAGATCTTTTTTTGAAGGACTCTATTGGTTTTAGAGCAAAGCTTGAAAATCGGAAAAATATTCTGTCCATATTCATTAAAAATAATGTGCCCATAGTTGCAGGAACTGATGCAGGTGTGGCTATGCATGGATTTGATTTACATAATGAACTTAAGCATTATGTAGAAGCCGGAATGACTCCTTTAGAAGCACTTCAATCTGCAACGCTAAAACCTTCCGAACTTTTAAACCAAACTGAAACTCTGGGCAGGGTCGAAAAAGGATACGCTGCAGATTTGGTTTTATTACAGCAGAATCCTCTTAAAGATATTAGCAATACACGCAGTATTGACGGTGTAATCCTGAATGGTAACTACATAAGCAAAGCTGCCATTGACTCTGCTCTTTTAGATATAAAAGAAAGATATGGAAAGGCGGTCCTTGATACTTTGACGCAAGTTCTCAAGTCAAAAGGTCCAGAGGCGGTTTTAGAATTAGCGAACGATTGGAAAGACCAGCCTGAAAGTTATTATTTAGGAGGTGGTCAGCTTACAATCTTGGGGTTTGACGAATGGAGGAACGGCAGATTAGATAAAGCAAAACTT
>CAYGNU010000497.1:0-3746 GCA_964351175.1 uncultured Roseivirgaceae bacterium
TTGTTGGGAAATTTGTCATAAGAATCAAATTATCTTTTGTTATTATCGAATTAAAGATGGTCTAATATTGAAGGTTCACTTCTTTGGCATACCACATTTTGATAAAACCAAGATTTTTCCAATCAAAAGAACTTAGCTTATTATTTTGACCTTGACTCTTAGTGTCCTCACAGCATTTTTTTATACTATTATTAAGGTTCGTTGCTCTATTTTTTGAATTTTTCATAATATTAATTTTATCATATCGTAATAATACGATTATTAAGAGTAAATTTTTTTAACAGCAGTTGTTCACTATGTCAAATGAAGCAAATAAGATTGCAAATTGACTTTTAGAACTTTCCCAAACCTCAGCATTGATACAATAGCAAACGCTAGGTCCATCAATAGTACCTTTGATTAGACCTGCATCTTTTAATTCTTTTAAATGCTGAGAAACGGTAGATTGAGAAAGGGGTAATTCATTGACAATATCACCGCAAACACAGGATTTAGTTTTGGTCAAATACTCAATGATGGCAATCCGTGCAGGATGACCCAAAGCCTTGGCTAATACTGCCATCCTGTTCTGTTCTTCTGTGAATTTTTCAGTTTTTGATAAACCCATAACAAATAAATCGTAATTTTGCGATAAAGGTTTCAAAAACCTTAAACTTTATTTTTATAAGCTTTGTATTCATTGATCAATCCGTTCGTGGAGCTATCATGGCCCTCAACCTTATTATTGCCACTTAATTCTGGAAGAATCTTTTTAGCTAATTGCTTGCCAAGTTCAACTCCCCATTGGTCGAAACTATAGATATTCCAGATGATTCCTTGAACAAATATCTTGTGTTCATACATAGCAATTAAACTACCTAACGTTCTAGGAGTTAGCTTTTTAAATAGTATTGAATTGGTAGGTCTGTTGCCTTGAAAGACTTTAAAATCCTTGAGTTCATTAATTTCTTCTTCATTGAGGCCAGCATCTTTCAATTCTGATGTCACTTCATCTTCTGTCTTTCGATTCATTAATGCTTCTGTTTGAGCAAAATAGTTTGCCATCAATTTGTCGTGATGGTCGCCAATTGGATTGTGACTTAATGCAGGGGCAAGGAAATCGCAAGGAATTAATTTAGTGCCTTGATGAATCAATTGATAAAAGGCATGCTGTCCATTTGTGCCTGGTTCTCCCCAGATTATAGGGCCAGTTTGGTGATGTACTTCATTTCCATTTCTATCCACTGACTTGCCATTACTTTCCATATCTCCTTGCTGGAAATAAGCAGCAAAACGATGCATATATTGGTCATAGGGTAGAAGAGCGTGAGTTTCAGCATTAAAGAAGTTATTATACCAAATCCCCAATAATGCTAGCAATACAGGTGCGTTTTTGTCAAAAGGCTCACTTGTAAAATGGTTGTCCATTTCATGCGCACCTATTAGCAGTTCTTTAAAATTGCTAAAACCTAAGGTGCAGGCAATAGATAGACCAATTGCTGACCATAGAGAGTATCTACCGCCTACCCAATCCCAGAACTCAAACATGTTTGCCGTATCAATTCCAAATTCACTTACAGCATTTGCATTGGTTGAGATAGCCACAAAGTGTTTTTTAATACCATCATCATTGCCACCATTTTTAAGGAACCAACTGCGTGCAGAATGTGCATTGGTCATTGTTTCCTGAGTAGTAAAGGTTTTTGAGGCAATCATGAAAAGTGTTGTCTCTGGATCTACCTTTTTTAAAGTTTCGGCTATATGAGTGCCGTCTACATTGGACACAAAAAAAGTTTCTATGTTCTTGACTTGGTAGGGTTTAAGTGCCTCGGTGACCATAACTGGGCCTAAGTCTGATCCACCTATTCCAATATTCACAATTGATTTAATTGCTTTACCAGAATGCCCTTTCCAAGAACCTGAAATAATTTCATCTGAAAATTTCTCCATTTGAGCCAGCACTTTATTGACTCCAGGCATTACATCTTTACCATCAACTAGGACAGGAGTATTAGATGTGTTGCGAAGCGCAGTATGCAATACGGATCTATTTTCAGTTTTATTTATTATCTCACCGCTAAACATAGCGCTAATGGCTTCTTTCAGCTTTGTTTCCTCGCAGAGTTCTAAAAGAAGATTGATAGTTTCATCATCAACTCTATTTTTAGAGTAGTCAATTATAATATCATTGAACTTTAAATGAAATTTATTAAATCTATTATTATCGGCATCAAAAAGCTCTCTTAAATGAGTTTTGCTCATATCATAATAATGAGCAGCTAGCTTATTCCATGCATTTGTGGTAGTTGGGTCAATATTTGGGAGCATATTCTAATTGAAAATTGAATTCCAAATTTAGACAAAGAAATTATTTGAGTGTAGGTTTATTTAAAAAATGACATTGAGCCGCGAGTGATTTGGAAGATGAATTAAGTAATAAGGCACAAGAATTGAAGGAAATTCGAACAATAACGAGGCATAACAATAGCTTCCGTAAATAATCTCTTTCATAATTAATCTTCCTATTCTGTGCTTGTTATGGTACTAAAAGGATTTTAAGTCTATGACCTGATACAAGTCCTTACTGATTAGAATGACGATTATTCTTACAGTTACTTAGTGCAAAATAAGAAAGCCTCAAAGTACTAAGGCTAGGAGGTTATTGATTTTTTAAATAGTTTAGGTTGGTATATTTCAAAACATTAAACGCCAAAATAAGTGGAATCAAACCTTCTTACACAGCTCTTTTTACCTCTTGCTTTATTTATCATTATGTTGGGCATGGGCTTAACCTTAAAACCTAACGATTTTAGAAATGTAATTTTGTTTCCCAAAGCAGTAGGGGTAGGGCTTGCGCTTAAACTCATTTTTATACCTCTTCTTACTTTCGGTATGTTGTACATTTTTCCGCTAGATCCTGAGTTGGCTGTGGGCTTTGTATTATTAGCGGCCTGTCCGGGAGGTGCCACAACTAATTTAATTACGCATCTGGCCAAAGGCGATGTGGCACTTTCCATAACCCTAACTGCCATAGCCAGTATCATCACTGTGTTAACAATCCCATTGCTGGTTGATTTCGGTATGTTGAAGTTTATGGGTGAAAGTCAGGAGATCGAACTTCCCTTATTAAAAACGATTGGGCAGATATTAGCCATTACAGTAGTACCTGTACTTGTAGGGATGGTTATTCATGGTAAATATCCGATACTGTCACAAAAAGCAGAACGACCGGTAAAGATACTTTCCGCGGTTTTTTTAGTGTTGATTATTGCTGCAGTACTTATAAAAGAAAGAGCTAATCTTGGTGAATTTTTCGCAAAAGCTGGCCCTTTATCCTTATTTCTAAATCTTATAGGTATGTTTTTTAGCTATTACATTACTATGGCAATCACTAAAAATAAAGCACAGGCATTGGCAGTAGGAGTTGAAGTGGGCATTGTAAATGGTACGTTAGGCATAGCCATTGCTGCGGGTATTTTACAAAACTCTGTAATGACCATTCCATCAGCAATTTATAGCATTATCATGTTTCCGTCAGTAATGCTATTGGTTTATATGGGTAACAGAAAGCCTAAATTAACTTAGAACAGACCTCACAGGTTTTAAAAGCCTGTGAGGTCTTACTAAATCAACTATATCTTAATTTTAAAGGAATATAAAAAAAGCAGCTTAGTAGCTGCCTTAGTTTTTGTAGCGAGAGGGGGAATTGAACCCGTCCGCCATCAGGCGGATATGAATACTGGCTTCTATCCGTATTGATTCTGTAT
>CAYGNU010000498.1:0-3727 GCA_964351175.1 uncultured Roseivirgaceae bacterium
TTCGACTCTTTATACTTTTATTTGGTCTGAGTAAAATTTAAACCTAGTCGTGTTACGATCCATAATCTCAATTTTTTCAATCATATCAAGTTTGTGATTAAAGAAAACTTCTACAAAATAGTTATCCATCAAGTACAAGTTGATTTTGTACTTATAATATCTGATGGCTACAATAAATGTTCCTGATTCGTACAGAACACCTACTTTATCTTTGATATTAAGCCGTTTAAAATCTTCCCAGATCATGTTTTAACTTAAGAAGATTTTTGGGTAATAAAAATTCATTATAATGAAAAGAAAGAAAAAAGCTCATCTCAGAATTTCTAAGATGAGCTTTTTGAGAGGGTGAAAGACGGGACTCGAACCCGCGACCTCCTGAACCACAATCAGGCGTTCTAACCAACTGAACTACAATCACCATTTATCTGCCAAGCTTTTAAGAGTAGGCAGTGATTTTCCGTAAGGGTCTGCAAATGTAGATACTACAAATGATATTACAAATAGTTGTAATTAGATATTTAAAATACTATCTGTCAAAAGAAAGTCTTTTGCCCAGTTTTGACTCATTTAATGCTCCATTTTCATAGGCTAAATGCCCAGAAACGAAAGTATGAGTAACCTGAGATTTGAAGGTGGTTCCTTCAAATGGAGACCATTGGCATTTTGAAAGAATATTTTCTTTGTTGACGGTCCATGGTTTATTTAAATCTATTAAAACCAAATCAGCAAAATATCCTTCACGAATATATCCTCTTTTCTCTATTTCAAATAGAATTGCTGGGCAATGGCTAGCTTTATCTACTATTTGCTCTAAAGAAATTTTTCCTTGATGATGCATTTCCAATAATGCAACTAAGCTATGTTGAACTAAAGGCCCTCCAGAGGGAACATTGAAGTAAGAATTATTCTTCTCCTCAATAGTATGCGGTGCATGATCTGTGGCAATAACATCTATTGTATTATCTAAGACGGCTTTTAATATGGCTTCTTGATCATGTTTTGTTTTAACAGCAGGATTCCATTTAATTAATGCTCCCTTCGTAATATAATCACTGTCATTAAACCATAAATGATGAATACAAGCCTCGGCAGTTATCTTTTTTTCTACTAAAGGGATAGAGTTATCAAACAATGCCAATTCTTTGGCAGTTGAAATATGTAAAATATGTAATCGTGTGCCGTGTTTTTTTGCAAGTTCAACGGCCATCGATGATGATGTATAACAAGCTTCTTCACTTCTTATTAGCGGGTGACATTCCATAGGAACATCTTCACCATATTTTTCCCTAAAAATGGCAGTGTTTCTTTTAATCGTTGCTTCGTCTTCACAGTGGGTTGCTATGAGTATTGGAGCCTTACTAAAGAGATTTTCTAGTGTTGATGGATTGTCGACCAACATATTTCCTGTAGAAGATCCCATAAACACTTTTATGCCACAGACAGATTTGGGGTCAGTTTTTAAGACTTCTTCTATATTATCATTGCCTGCACCCATAAAAAATGAATAGTTGGCTAGAGAGCGTCTAGCAGCTATATCGTACTTGTCTTGAAGTAGTTGTTGTGTTAATGCATTGGGTACCGTATTAGGCATCTCCATAAAAGTAGTTACCCCACCCGCTACTGCAGCCCTAGCCTCAGTATAAATTTCAGCTTTATGTGTTAGTCCGGGCTCTCTGAAATGTACTTGATCATCGATTAGTCCTGGCAATAAATACTTTCCCTGAGCATCTATAACTTTTTGAGCATTTGTAGCAGAAATATCACTACCAATCTTTTCAATATACTCTCCTTTAATAAGTACATCCACCTCTCTTATTTCCCCCTCATTAACAACTCTGGCATTGGTGATTAAAATAGTTTCCATCTTTCAAATATTTTGCTTTTAACTATAATTCAACGCAATTTACAGGCAAAGCCACGCTGGTGCAAAGGATTTATTAAATATGGCCAATAACATTTCATCTTTTGATGAATTTAAACTTAATAAGCAGCTATTGAATGCAATTGCTGATCTTGGATTTGATACACCAACTCCTATTCAGATTAAGGCTATACCATTAGCTTCTGCTGGGCATGATGTTATAGGAATAGCTCAAACTGGAACTGGAAAGACCGCTGCTTATTTATTGCCTTTATTGATGAAGATTAAGTATGCGCAAGGGGATCACCCCAGAGCATTGATATTAGCACCAACCCGAGAACTCATCCTTCAAATTGAAGAAAACATCAAAGGACTCTCGCAATATACTGACCTACGTTATGTATCACTTTATGGAGGCATTGGCCCAAAAACGCAAATAGAAACAGTTCAAAAAGGAACAGATATCATAATAGCGACACCTGGCAGATTTTTGGATATTTATCTCAAAGGTGAACTCATTACCAAAATGATTAAGACACTTGTCATTGATGAGGCTGATAAGATGATGGACATGGGTTTTATGCCTCAGTTAAAACGCATTTTAGAGATAATTCCTGTTAAGCGGCAGAACTTACTTTTTAGTGCTACAATGTCTGAGTTCGTAAAAAAACTCAGTGAGGAGTTTTTGGAGTTTCCTGAAATTGTAGAGGTAACGCCCGAGAACCCAACTATTGATACAATTGATCAGGTATTGTACGAAGTGCCTAACCTAAAGACAAAAATTAATTTTTTAGAACTGTTGCTCAAGGATGAATCAATGTCTAGAGTTATTGTTTTTGCCAAAACAAAAAGTACTGCCGATAATGTGTCCAAATATCTGGAACGTAAGAAGCTCGGTTCAGTCAGGGTAATACATTCTAATAAAGGACAGAATAGCAGAATAAATGCTATGAATGAGTTTAAGGATGGAAATTTAAGGATTTTAGTTTCCACAGATATTTCGGCTCGTGGCATTGATGTGAGCATGGTGTCTCATGTCGTTAATTTTGATGTACCAATTATCTATGAAGATTATGTTCACCGAATAGGAAGAACAGGAAGGGCAAGAAATGAAGGTATAGCTTTAACTTTTGCCAACAAGGCAGAGATGATGCATATAGCAAAAATCGAAAAATTAATCAAACAAAAGATTCCATTAAAACCTTTGCCTGAAGAGGTCTTCATAGAAAAAACTCCAGTGGAAGAAAGACAGGAAATGGATCTTGATATAGATCTTTTCAAAAGAAAAGAAAACCCAGATTTCAAAGGTGCTTTCCACGAAAAAAAGGCTAGGGTTTTTACCTCTGATAAAGATAAGTCAAACAAACAGAATAGATCACGGAAACAAAGCAGGCCTAATAGGAATGCAAAAAAGAAAAGAAGATAGAATATGAAAGGATTTTTAATATTACTGATTGCAAGTTGTTTTTCTCTTAGTGTGTCAGCGCAGTCTGAAGATGAGAAAATGATAAAGTCAATTTTCGATAAGACATTGACAGAGGGTCAGGCTTATGATAATCTTGACTACTTAACTAATAAGATTGGTGCCAGACTTAGTGGTTCCCCTCAGGCAGCTGCGGCAGTAGAGTGGAGCAAGCAGGTCATGGAATCCTATGGATTTGATAAAGTGTATTTGCAAGAAGTGATGGTGCCTCATTGGGTTAGAGGTGAAAGGGAAAAGGCACGGATTATTAATTCTGATCAACTAGGAACACGAGAAGTTAACGTGCGCGCATTGGGTAATAGTGTAGGTACAGGACCTAACGGAGTTTCAGCAGAGGTTGTTACGGTCATGGGTTTAGATGAGTTGGAAAAACTGGGCAAGAA
>CAYGNU010000499.1:0-736 GCA_964351175.1 uncultured Roseivirgaceae bacterium
AGCAGCAGTGGAAAAACAAATTACCACCAGCAGAAATAGGGTAAGGATTCGCATAGGTTAATTTAGAGAAATTTGATGGAAACCGAACTTCATGATCATTGATCTTGATATATCGTTATTCCATTATTTGGAAGTAAAGATGCTCCATTAGTAAATTGAAGCTAATTATGATAGTGTTGCTTTCTAAGAAGCTAACACTTAGCTAAATAAAATAGGTAGAAATGAAAATCACAGCCGAACATAATGAACGAATAGCTAAAATGAAGTTTTATTCTGTTTATCCTCATTATGTGGAAAAGGTGGAGAAGAAGGGCAGAACAAAGGAAGAACTGCATCAAGTGATAGAATGGTTAACAGGTTTTGACGACAACAAAATTCAACAGCTAATTGATGATAAAGTAACATTTGAAGAATTCTTCCAACAGGCAGATTTGAATCCCAATGCTCACCTTATAAAAGGGGTGATTTGTGGTTATCGAATTGAAGAAATAGATAATTCACTAACCCGACAAGCAAGGTATTTGGATAAGCTAATAGATGAATTAGCAAGAGGTCGTAAAATGGAGAAAATTTTGCGCGAAGAAAATAAATGAATACTTATGCTAATTAAACCTAGGCTGGATTAAAGCGCATTTTAGCCAAACCATTAAATAATATTTCACCACCTTGTAATAAATCCTAACCTTCTTGTCACTAGTGAGGTAAGCAAAAGAGGATATGACAGAAAAACAACAGC
>CAYGNU010000499.1:746-3714 GCA_964351175.1 uncultured Roseivirgaceae bacterium
CACTTGAAATAACAAAATTAAATTTCCCCGCCTTGTAATAAATCCTTACCTTCTTGTCACTACTGTGGTAAGCAAATGAGGTAATGACAGAAAAACAACAACATCAAATCTTCGATCAGTGGCTGCATGACTACCGAGCCATGCTCTTTAAAGTGGTCCGGGTATATGCCCAAACACCAGCTGATCAGGATGACCTATTTCAGGAGATCGCCATACAGGTATATCGGTCGGTACCCAACTTTAGAAATGAAAGTGCCGTGAGCACTTGGCTCTATCGTATCGCGCTCAACACAGCCATGCGTTGGTCTACCCGAGAGAAGAAGCACACTGACGGTCATAATCCGGTAGAAGACTATCAGTACCTACTCAAAGCATCTACTAATGAGCGTGACGAGCGCCTCGACTGGCTGTATGACGAGATCAGCAGGTTTGATGAAGTTGACCGCTCCATTACTCTCCTTTTGCTAGACGGATTGAGCTACAAAGAAATGGGCGAAGTTGTCGGTATTTCAGAGTCCAATATTGGCGTTAAGATCCATCGCATTAAAAAACTATTAACAGAAAAATCTAAAAAATATGATCACCATGGAGTTTGATGAACTAAAAAAAATCTGGGACACACAAAACAACGAACCATTGTATGTCATCAACGAAGAGGCTCTGCATAATCGTGTGAGAGCCAAGAAAAATGCAGCTGCCAAAAAAGCTAACTGGATGGAAGTTATACTTATTGGTGCCAACTTATTGGCAGGCACAATGCTACTGTGGGCTGTGCTCTTTAAAGGCAAGGAGCAAGAAACATTCATTTATATTATGATGCCACTAATGCTATTGGTTCCGTTTTTTCTAATCTACAAGAGGATGAAAAGAAAGAAAAGCGAAAATAATTATGCGCATACGATGCTGGGAGATATTGAGCATGCGCTTTCCAACGCAGCGTATACAGTCACTTTATCCAGAACGTCACAGTTTTACTTCTTTGGCATAGCCCTTTTGACTATGCTAAGCCTAATTTTTGATAAAGACGCATCTTTAGTATCCATCATTATCATTAGTTTATTCTTTGTATTTGCCTTATATGCATCAAGATGGGAGCATAATTTTTATATAAGAAGGCATCAAGAATTGAAGACATTACATCAGAAAATAGCTAAAGATAGTTAGCGACAACGGAACTATATTCACAATTTAGTGTTTAAACATTGAACTTTAAATTTAAACACTATATGTTATCACAACTTGTTTACGTAAGTAACAGAAAGCCAAATTGTACAAAAGAAGAGATTGAAAAAATACTTGCGTCATGCAAAAAAAATAACCCTCCATTGAACATTACAGGGGTTCTACTCTATTCTGATAAAAAATTCATTCAGCTGGTAGAAGGAGAATCTAAAGTAATTATGGATTATATGATAAGATCAAAAAGGATGAGCGTCATACATTACCTATGATGATCTCTCTTAGCCCAATAAAAGAGAAGTCTTTTCCTAGCTGGCACATGGGTTCAAAGAAACTTCCAGAAAGCAAGGTAGATTTCAAAACGGACATCACTACTGAAGACAAAAGTATTTTTGACAGCATACTTAGTGGTAAAGAAGAGAACGGTGAAAGGGTTCTCACCATGCTGAAGAAATTCTTTTAAATTTCTTCAACCATTTAAACTTAAGGCCATGGTATCATGGCCTTTTTTATCACTCTTCAAGGAGCTCTGGTAAAACAACTTTATCAAATGGGCTTGGTTGAGCCATTAGTGCTTCAATTTCGTCACTCCTTCTTGGAGCTCGGTCAGATAGTAACTCGCAACCATCTTTAGTAATCAAATAATCATCTTCAATCCTCACCGGTATGTTCCACCATATTTTATCAGCAGGGCTATTTTCTGGAATGTAAATGCCGGGTTCAATGGTGATGACCATATTTTCTTTCAGTATGTCATACTCGCCTTTGTCATGCACATCTAAACCAATGTGGTGGCAACAGCCATGTGGGTAATATCGGTTTCTTCCAGTTGCAGGATTAATGATATCTTCGTCATTGGTTGATTTATAGATTCCCAGCTCAACCAGTCCATTATTAATCACCTCTTTGGTTGCATCATAGAGTGCCGAAAATTCAACACCCGGCTTACACATTTTCATGGCTGCCTCCTGCGCTTCATAAACAAGATCGTAAATTTTCTTTTGCTCTGGTGAGAATTTTCCGTTTACGGGTATCGTACGAGTAACATCAGCAGTATAGCCATGATACTCAGCCCCCAGGTCCATCAATATTAATTCACCATCTTCCACCTCAGCCTTATAATTCTCAATATAATGCAGCACGCAACCATTGTGACCCGCGCCTACTATACTGGTATAACCTTCGTATTCTGCTCTATAGATTTTAAAAATGTATTCATGAAGTCCCTGGATTTCCATTTCAGAGAGCCCTGGTTTCATTGCTTTCATCACCTCACTCTGCGCCAAAGTAGAAATGTCGACCGCCTTTCTTAATAAATCTAGCTCCTCTGGTTTTTTAATACCTCGCATTTGGGTCATTATAGTATTTAATGCCTCAAGGTCAATATTGCTTTGCTGTGGTTCTATGGATAAATCAGATGTTTTATAACCAACTTTTTGCTTAAACTGACTTATCAATTCATACAAATCGCCTTCTTCCTTTTGATCCCTTACATCATCCTTAAACTGATAAAACATTACTTTATCAAACTGTGAGAAGTCAAGATTAAAATCCTTAAAATCTGGTCCTTCAAAAGCTACATTAATATCCAATTTTTCCCTAGCACCTGCTTTTCCTAATCTACCTCCGTCATATAATTCCTTTAGTGCGTCATGCTGACGAACGAATATTAACTCATTGGTTTTGGCCGCACCTAATTGCAACTCATCTTTAAAAACCATCAATAATGCGTGAGGCTCTTTATGGCCTGTTAAGTAGTAAAATTCCGGGTCTTGATGATACATAAAGT
>CAYGNU010000500.1:0-3709 GCA_964351175.1 uncultured Roseivirgaceae bacterium
GTCACTAATTGAATTTATGGTAAAAGTCTCATTGCCAAAAGCTGGTATAAAAGCTGGTGGTACTATGATTAAACTATTATTTACATAATTTGTAATATTGATCAGATCACCATTACTATCTTCAATTTCTAGTGTATAAGGGCCTGTTCCCCCAATAACATCTACACTCAAACTCACCTGTTCTGCAGTACATATTTCTGAGTCGCCAATTGTCAAAGTTCCTTGCGGATTATTGACCCCAACTGAGAAATCAGCACTTAAATTAGAAAAAACACATCCATTGGTAGAAGTTACTGAAGCAAGCGAAATAGTGGTAGCGCTATTTAAAGCAACGGGTAGGGTAATGTTTTCAGAATTATGAGGAGCTGTAGTAGTACTGTTAAAAGTATTTGCTCCATAGTTAATTACAAAATCAAATGGACCAATTCCTCCCGAAATAGATAGGCTGACACTTAGCTGATCATTAATGCAAATTGAAGGTGAACTTGTTAATGTAGCTGAATTTGGGTTATCCACTATAATAGTGAGAGGGACAGGAGAAGTACTAACTGCACTTACTGAACACCCCTCTGTATCAATTACTGAGATTAATGCTATTGTGGTGTTGGCACTTATAGGATTGGTAGTAAATGTGTAAGGAGCTACTGAAGTAGTGGTAGCATTTATATCTACACCACCATTTTGTTTATAAATCACATTGAATGGCGGACGTGCATTTATCGGCACATTCAACTGCAATGGAATGGCCTCCCCGGAACAAATTGTGGCATTGGCATCGGTGGTAATGAGCTCCGCTGTTGGGGCAGGTTCTAATACATTGATATCAAATGGCGATGCTGAAATAATGTTACTACATAATACTACATCGATGGTAGCTCTCACTCGAAGTGAAACATCTGCAGTAAGTACACCTGAATTCAAGGTTAAAAGTCCGCCATTACCATTGGATGTCACCAGCACATTATTGACATTATCAATTAGTTCGTACGAGTAATTAGCAAAGGATCCAGGAATATTGACGGTAACAGTTTCGCCTGAACAAATAGAATTGTCTGATACCGATATTCCTGCATTGACCGCTGGTAAAGGGGTGATATCAATAGTAATTGCAGCTGAGGCATTGCTAAAACATCCTTCAGTTGACAACGACCTTGCAGCAAACATCTGTCCTAAACCCGCTGTAGAAACAACCAGTGTATTGCTAGTGAAAGGGTTGCCCAAACCATCTTCTAAAGGGTTAATTGTATCTGGTAGTTTATACCAACGAAATTCGGTTTCACTTCCTCCTGGTGTTGCAGTGAGCGTAATATTATTTCCTTCACAAACTTGTGTATTATCGGGAGAAACAGTAGGGGAAGAAGGTAATGCATATATCGTTATTTGACTTGCCGGAGAGGCTGATCCTGTACACACAGCTCCCGATGGATCAGCGACAAATCGTGCGAAGTAATATAGATTTGAAGCAACACCATCGCTAATGGTTACAGTTGCCGTACTTGCTAAAGAGGTTGCATCAACAAAATTAGTAGTAGTTGAAGAAAACCATTGGACACCTAAACCTCCAGGATTATTGTCAACACTTAAAGTAATATCACCTTCATTCAAGCAATTTTCAGATATAGGTGCTACAATATTTGGTATCGCAGTAGGTGCATCAGTAATTGAAATATTTACTGTATTAGAAACAGAGCTGGTACAACCGCCAGTCAATGTTGTAATCTCTACGGTATAACCCCCATCATTTGCTGATCCTTTAATTTCTAGCGTAGTAGGGTCGAGGTCGGTATCAGTAACTATTACACCATTCCTTTTCCAAGTAAAGGTAAAGTTTGATGCAGGGGCAAAATTAGCAGTATTCAGAATTTCAAGCTTCACATCTGGTGTCACCGGATTAGGGTTAGAACAAGTAGTTGCGCTAAAGCCAGAAATAACCGCTATGCTTGGTGTGCTGGGTACGGCATTGATTGTGATTTCTATTTCGTTAGAAAGACTTGATGCGCAATTGTCACTTCCTTCTCCAAAAATCTCGGTTCTATACCTTCCTGATTGGGAGCTAGAGCTAAATATTCTACTGCTGCTAGTAATCAATTCTGGTACACAGTCCATAGCGATATTATCGAACTTATACCACTGGACCGCATTATTTTGAAATGAAAAACCATTGTCTTCCGTAACACTGAGGGTGACTGGAGTATCTCCTTCGCAAAAAGTATCCGAACCCGCAGTTATTGCCAAGGTTGGAGAAAGTTCAGGTTGAATTTCTATGGTTACCGGAGTAACATCCAATTCATCGGTTAAGCATACACCAATACCACTAACCCTAACTGTATAATCGCCAGATTCACTTACTTGATCTAACACCAAGTTTTGAGAAATCGCCCCTGTAAGGATAGCACCGTCTTTAAACCACTGATACGTCCAACTACCTAGGTTGGTGGGATTAGCAGTCAAGGTAACTATTGCAGTTCCTATATCCTCACAGAAATTTCCATCGGTATCATTGCCGTCATTTATTGATTCTAAAATATCAATGGTCACCGGACCCGGGATTTCATTGACGGTTATTGGTATACTGCTAGTTACGAATATACATCCATTAAGATCCTCTTCAACTTCAATTACACTCCCATCCGAAGTGGCAGCTACAATAAAGACAAGAGCACTATTATTTGGGGTAGCGTCATCGACAATAGCATCTGTAGGAGGGGTCCAATTAAATATGGAATTACTTGAAGTTGTACCCGAAAGTTGTACGCTTATACGATCATCAGCACAAAATATAAAATTACTTTGGTCTAAATTAGGTCCTTGTCCATTGACCAACTGCACATTGAAATTTACTGGGGAGGGTTGTGCTTTTACTGTGATATTTTGAGGTGTAGGTGATCTAAATATGCATCCTTCATCTGTTTCAACTACAGTCCGCACAAAATAATCAGTGTCATCATCACCCAAGTCAATATAGGATAGTGATTCATCATTAATAGCAGTAGCAGGGAAAACTACCGTTGCCGCTGTCCTGCTTAAATTTTGAGTAAAGGCTGCGTTGGTCGCATATTCAAAATATATGTCATCACCACTCAAAAGATTGGATGATCCTGCAGCATCCAAATTGAATGTAACAAGGCCGCAGTTATCGGATAACGCACCACTTATAAATAAATTTGGACTCACATTCGAACGAACAGTAAGTTCAAGTGCTATAAAATTATCACAAAGCACTCCCGCCAAATTGCTGATTGATCTTATAAAAAGTGTTTTGTTTCCAGTAGTAACTTGACCTTGAGGAATAGTCAAAGAAGGATTAGGAAAACTAACAGAAAAACTAGTCAGTCCCGAAGTAGGAGGGTTGATTATTCCATGACCATCTACTATTATCCATTCATATGAATATCCTGTAGATGAATTTAAGCCAATTTCTAAATCCTGAATACATGTATTAACGATGGCACTGGGATCAGTAATGTTAATACCATTGAAAGAACTGAACTCAGTATTTGGTAAGGCCAAAATATTGGCAATTTGAGTATTCAACACCTCACCACATGAGTTTCTTTCGGTTAAACGAACTTCAACGTTATCTCCATCAGAAATCTCACTGTCTAATAAAGTCAAGTCAAAAGTTTCGAAATTGAATGCAAAATAAGGATTGAACCCAACAAACTCAACCATAAAAGACCTTGAGACTAATGAAGTAACTAATACTCAA
>CAYGNU010000501.1:0-3704 GCA_964351175.1 uncultured Roseivirgaceae bacterium
TGAGGGTCTAAACTTTAGTAATAAGTTCATCTATAATGAAGATGTGCATGCTGGATATGCCATTTTTGAAAATAAAATGCCCAAATGGGGCTATCAGGTTGGTTTGAGACTAGAGCAAACTTTCATTACTACTTTTCAGCGTGAAGGGAATCAGACGGACAATAAGGATTATTTAAACGCTTTTCCGAGTGCATTTCTTTCCTACAATCTATCAAAAATCAGAACAATACAGGCCAGTTACAGTAGGAGATTGTCAAGACCTAGGTTTTGGTACCTAAATCCTTTTTCATCGTTCAGTGACCCAAGAAATATAAGAAGAGGAAACACAGACCTTGACCCTGAATATACTGATTCTTATGAATTAGGTATTTTAAATAACCTGAAAAAGGCTTCAGTTTATATCGGAGGTTATTATCGTTACACTACTGGAATCATTGACAGATTGAGTATTGCAGGAGAATTTGCAGGGCAACCGAGTACTATTACCACTCCATACAATATCGGAGTAGAAGATGCATTTGGTATTGAAGGTAACTTCAGTATTGACCCCACAGAATGGTTCAATCTAAACGGTAATGCAAATTTCTACAGGGCAATAACGCAGGGTTTTTTTGAAGGACAAAAATTAGAGCGCGATGCTTTAACGGCCAATTTCAGATTAAATACAAGAGCCAAAGTGGGAAAGATGAATTATCAGTTGAGTGGTAATTATAGAGCCCCTCAAAATACGGTGCAAGGCAAGAGAAGAAGCATGTACTCCATTGACCTTGGAGCCAATATGGATGTCTTAAAAGGTAAGGGAACACTAAATCTTAGTGTTAGAGACTTATTTAATAC
Source organism: uncultured Roseivirgaceae bacterium (assembly GCA_964351175.1). Classification (GTDB taxonomy): domain Bacteria; phylum Bacteroidota; class Bacteroidia; order Cytophagales; family Cyclobacteriaceae; genus Fulvivirga. The sequence goes on from CAYGNU010000501.1 coordinate 838, forward strand.
TAGGAAATATCGTGGTGATTTAGTGACTGAGAATCTTATTGAAACTAGCGAATTCCAGTGGAGGTCAAGACAAGCTAGACTTTCATTTACTTACAGAATTAATCAGAAAAAGGAACGAGGGGGTAGAGGTAGAGATGGTGATTATGATGGTGGAGGAGAAGAATTTTAGAATTAAACCCTAATTTTTTTATCCTTGTTTTTTTATAGGTGGGCTATTCCCGGAAGGAGATAGTGTCCTAATTAGGATTTTTGCGATTAAGATTTTAGTTTCAAAGGATCATAAACGATCAATAGTATGACCTTTATAAATAGTGAAGAATTAGAATCACATGAATTAGTACCCGGGTTTCATGCCAAGTTCGTTCATACTGATACACTTACCATCGGGTATATCACGGCTTTCAAAGGTGGGGTACTTCCAGAGCATCACCATATAAATCAACAAGTTACAAATATCTTGGAGGGGGAATTAGAAATGACAGTAGATGGTAATATCACGATTTTGAAGAGTGGGATGGTAGCTGTTATTCCTTCTAACGTAAAGCATTCTGCAGTGGCATTAACTGATTGTAAGATTATTGATGTTTTTCAGCCGGTAAGGGAGGATTATAAAAAATTATAATAATGGAAGAATTCTTCTTTATTAAAGAGGGAAAAAGATTTTTGAAGCTTAATTATAAAAACATAGTTATGCTCAAGGCAATGGGAAATTATGTTCAAATTGTTACTTCAGATAGTGCGAAACATCTACATTATTCTTCTTTAAAGGCATTAATAGAAAAATTACCAGATCAATTCATGAGAGTTCATAATTCCTATATTGTGAATATATCACATATCGAAAAAATAGAGGACAATCATGTCTTTTTTGGTGATTATAGAATACCGGTCAGTACTAACAACAGACCATGTTTGTTTGAAAGAGTGAACAAGTCACTTTTGTAATTCCAAATAACTGGAAGTTAAATCCAGATAAAATCTATCTAGGTCTAAATAATAAAATTTTATTGATGGTGGCTATAATTCAGCTTTGCTATAAAAATGAAAGGAATTATCAGCACAATGATTATTCTATGCCTTCTGGGGTGCAAGGATGAGTCAGTCAAGAGTGAAGTAAAAATGAATAACAGCAAATTTCCAATAAATGAAGATGTAGCCACTATTGATGGTTTAATTAAAGCATCTTACGAAGTGGTGTCTGGAGAAAAAGGAACTCCAAGACAGTGGGAGAGGGATCTGTCTCTGCATCATCCCAAGGCCGTCTATGCATGGCCACCAAGAGGTGGAGGAGAACAGCAAACCATGACATTGGATGAGTTCCACAGTGCTACAGACGAATTAATACTTAGCGATGGATTTTTTGAAAACGAGATTGATAGAAAAGTGCAGCGATTTGGAAATATGGCTCATATATGGAGCACTTATGAATCAAGAACCTCAAAAAATGGAGAGCCATTTTCAAGAGGTATAAATAGCATTCAGGTTTACAATGACGGGCAGCGATGGTGGATTGTTTCTTGGGTTTTTGATAGGGAAAGCCCAATGAATAGAATTGAATAAACTATACAGGCAAGAAGCGAATCTTGCCTGTATCACTAAACTCTCACTTTATCTCAAATACTGCACTTATCTGTGAGCTTATGGAGATGTTTTTAAACTCCAGATTACTTTGATAGTTACTGTCCATTTTAGCATCCATCATCATAGCGTTAGATCGATAAACCGGAGCTGCATTATATTCAACTTCTCTCACTTCAAGTGCACCACCTATTTCTTCATTTATTGATGTCAACAAGGCTGTGGCCTTTTCCTTAGCTGACTTGAGTGCTTGGATCTTCAGTTGCATTTTGTAATCCTCTATTTTTGAATGCGTCACTTCAGCTATGTTTATTCCATTCACACCTTCAGCATCTAATTTATCAACCAAGTCATTGATCATTTTAACGTCATTAACTTTTAATAGGAAACTTTTAGTTGATAAGTAATCTTCTGATTTTTTCTTTTTCCAATCCCAGTTATACCCATATATATTATCCACAGTTAAACTTTCTTTTGGTAAGCCCAGTTTATTGACTGCCTTTACCAATCCACTCTCAAGTGAATTCATATTTACGGTCTTTGATCCATTTTTATACTCTTTCAGGGTTATTTTTATTGAAATTTCGTCAGGTACAATTTCCATTTCTGCATTTCCAGTTACTTCAATTTGCTTAACCTTTGAGATATTAGCCGTTTGTGCCATAGTCAATGACGATGCCATTACTGCTACTAGAATTACTAATAATTTTTTCATAATGTTTTTCCTTTTTCTATACGATGTAGGAACGAATCAAATTCCATACCTAAACTTAAAATAAATTTACCTGGCTTAAACTTATGTCCTAATCTATTGTTTAAATGTTATGGAAAAAGCGGCAAATAAAAAGACAACAAAAAAGGCATTGAATGAATTGGCATTGATGACTGCCTACAAAAAACATCTATTAACACAAGGTCACCCTCCAAAATCTGTATTTGTGTTTATGGAAGATCTCAATGAAGAGGAGGCAGAGTTTTATAAATATTTCTCTTCGTTCGAGGCCATCGATTCAGAAATATGGAAGTCATTTGCTGAAAGAACTATCAAAGCCATTAAGACAGATAAGGCTTTCAAGGATTATGGTGCGAGGGAGAAAATGTTAGCATTTCTTTTTACGATGGTCGAGGTGTTGAAGAAGGACAGAAGTTATGTGAAGATGACTTTTAAACGGCCAGAAAGGCCTGAGTTAGTTCCAGCATGGCTAAAGCATTTTAAAAAGGTATTTGACGATTTTTCAATGGAAGTGATTGAGGAAGGCATGGGGAGTGAGGAGATAGTAAAAAGACCA
>CAYGNU010000502.1:0-3695 GCA_964351175.1 uncultured Roseivirgaceae bacterium
AGGAAGGTTTAGACCCGTTACTCATGTTAACGTGGACATGCTGCTTACCGCTAGAAGACATTTTAAGAAAGAACCAGATGTCGATAAGTCTAAGATAGTAGTATTAACAGAAATTACCCTTAATGATTTACGTGCAGATGGAGAAATTGATGATGTTGATTTTTTAGCTCGTGTTGATATCATTTGTGCCTTAGGGCAAAATGTTATGATTTCAAACTATCCAGAGTATTACAAGTTGGTGGACTACCTTTCTGCCATAACGAGAGGCCGTAAAATTGGAATAATACTCGGTATTTACAACCTTCAGAGGGTATTTGAAGAAAAATATTATACCGACTTAAGGGGTGGAGTTTTAGAAGCATTTGGTGCTTTGTTTGGAAATAATGTTAAACTTTATGTTTATCCTGCAATTAAGACTGACTCAGAAGAAGTATATACTCTTAATAATTTTGAGTTACCTGAAAATTTAAGAGGTCTATTCGATTTCTTGATCATGAATAATAAGTTGGAGAATATAAAAGGTGCCAACATGGACAACCTACATATTATTTCTGATCATATTTTGGCCATGATAAAAGCAGGTGAATCAGGATGGGAAGACAAAATCCCACGTCAAGTGGCTCAAGCCATTATTCAAGATTGTTTGTTCGGATATCCATGTGCCACTGAACAAAGGCAAGAAAAGCTAAAAAAGCTAGCTCTAAAAAAATGAATCACTTGAGTCTACGGCCTCCTCTATAAGCTTTTCGGATTTCTCTTTACCCAAGTAATTATCAATTAAATAGTGTGCTATATATAATAAGGGTGTCAGAGCGAGTGCAACTATAAATTTATAAATGTAGTTTATTATTCCAACAGAAATAACTTGAGCAACTGTCCATTGACTATTTGCGGGCGCCAGTAAATAAAAGGCAATGAAAAGAACTACAAAACTATCAACTAGTTGAGATACTAGAGTTGATCCTGTTGCTCTGATCCATAAGTACTTGTTTCCAGTAATTTTTCTTAGCTTGTGAAAAACATAAACATCCAATAACTGACCAACTAAAAAGGCCACTAATGAACCAATTATAATATAGGAGCCTTGAAGCAGTACTTTATTAAAGGCATAAGAAATGTCAAAGTCTCGACCGCTAGCATCAGTATTATTTATATCAAGCCAAAACTGCGCAGGCTCCAGTTTTGTAACAACAGTTAGCACAATGAAAGCAAAGGCTATAAAAATAACTGTCAAATAACTTATTTTCTTAACCCCTTGTTTGCCAAAATACTCATTGATAATGTCTGTAGTTATAAATACAACAGGCCATAGTACTACACCAGCAGTCAAGTTGAAATCCAAAATCCAATCACCTAAAAGGTTAACTTGTGCTGGATTAAAGCCTAATGATGCCTCTAGTGAGAAAATTTTAAAACCTATTAATTCAGCAAGAAGAGCATTGGTAAGGAAAATCCCAGCTAAAACTATAAATAGATTGGTCTTTTTGTCAATTATGTTTTTCATTCCTTACTCACTTAGTGAAATAGTTTCCCCCTCTACAGATAGTATTGCATTTTCAAAAGCCTCCTTGGTTTCTGTGACGAAAGGAGTAAGGTCTTTATATCTAGCGGAATAATGACCTATAACCAATTGCTTTGCACCAGCTTTTTTGGCGATCTTTCCTGCCTGATGTGTTGTACTATGAAATGTTAATTCAGCCCATTGGTGTTTCTCTGCTAAAAATGTAGCCTCATGATATAGTAGATCAACATCCTGTATGTATGGAATGATACTTTCATCATATTTAGTGTCTGAGCAAAAGGCATAGGATCGAGATTTTCGTGGAGGTAAAGTGTATTCATTATTCTTATATAGAAGTTCACCATCCTCATCATAAACATCCTCACCTTTTTTAAGTAAGGCAATATGAGCCAAAGAAATGTTCTCCGGTAACATTTCTTTGGACAGTCTTAAAGGTTTCTTCTTTTCTTTAAATAAAAAGCCACTGCAAGGTATTCGGTGATTTAGAGGGAATGAGCTGATTTCTAATGTGTCATCTTCAAACAGTAATTCTGATTTGCTCGCTTGCATTTCACAGAACTGTATCCTATAATTTAATCTGCTATCTGAATATTTTAGCTGAGTGGTAATAATTTCCTTGAGACCCCTTTGTCCATAAATGTTTAAATCTTTAGTGCGCTTTAAAAGGTGCATGGTGTAGATGAGTCCCATCAAACCAAGGTAATGGTCTCCATGCAAATGACTAATAAAAATATGATTTATTCTCTGAACTTTGGCCTTATAAATATTCAACCTTTCCTGAGTTCCCTCCCCACAATCAATTAAAAAATGGTGGCTCCCAATATTGAGATATTGGGCAGTATGGTGCCTGCCATAGGCAGGCGTGGCTGAATTAGAACCGAGTATTGTTAATTTAAAAGGCAACTATTCTACCTCAATTGTCATCTTCACCATCTTGAAGTTCATTCTCGATCTCGTTCATGAACACCGCATCCACTCCTTCAGCAACTGTAGGTAATATATTAAGAACACTGTCCAATTGAGAAATCTTAATCAGTTTGGTAGTGTGGTCTGACAAGCAAGCGAGAATGAAAATACCACCTTTCTCCTGGACTACTCTGTTGCCTACGAGCAAAGCACTAAGTCCAGATGAGTCAGTGTATTTTACTTCTGAAAGATCAAGAATAATATTTTTAATACCTTCAGCATGAATAGTAATTAATTCTGATTTTAGACCAGGGGCAATGCTGGAGTCTAATTTTTCTTCATGCAATTTAAGTAGGCTATATTTCTCTTGTTTGTCTATCGTATATTTCATTATCTGATTTTGTTTTCTTGTTGGATACCTTAATCTTGTTTTAAGGCCGTGATAATATTACTTTCTATTCTTTTTTCTATGTTGTTGTAGTCCTGTTTGTCAAAAGACTCACCAGATACTTTTTCGTAAAGTTCAAGATACCTATCTGAAATTGATTTTACAACAGATTCTGTCATTTCAGGCACCTTTTGTCCTTCTTTACCTTGAAATCCGTTTTCTATTAACCATTGACGTACAAACTCCTTAGAAAGTTGTTTTTGTGGCTGATTCTTTTGTTGCCTTTCAGCATATCCATCCTTATAAAAAAAGCGTGATGAATCAGGTGTATGAACCTCATCTATTAAATAGATCTTTCCTTTTATTTTTCCGAACTCATATTTGGTATCTACGAGTATAAGATCTTGTTTGTCTGCAAGTTCACTACCTCTTGCAAATAATTCTTGCGTATATTTCTCTAGTATTTCGTAGTCTTCGGCACTTACAAGGTTGTTTTTGAGAATTTCCTCTTTTGAAATATCTTCATCATGACCTTCATGCGCCTTGGTAGTAGGGGTAATAATGGGCGCTGGTAACTTGTCATTTTCCTTTAACCCATCAGGTAAAGACACGCCACAAACTTCTCTTTTACCGCTTCTGTATTCTCTCCATGCATGACCTGCTAAATAGCCTCTTATCACCATTTCTACAGGAAATGGTTCGCATAAATGACCTATGGCTACATTAGGATCAGGTGTTGCTTCCAACCAATTTGGACAGATGTCTTTTGTCGCCAATAAATTTTTGGCAGCTATTTGGTTTAGTACCTGTCCTTTAAAAGGGATAGCTTCAGGTAAGATAACATCAAATGCAGAGATTCTATCTGTGGCAACCATGGCC
>CAYGNU010000503.1:0-3694 GCA_964351175.1 uncultured Roseivirgaceae bacterium
TATTTGCTATGTCCTTAGATACATCTAAATTCCTTTTTGAAGCACTAACCTACGATGATGTGCTTCTTCAGCCTGGATACTCAGAAGTTTTACCAAGAGATACTGATACTTCCACACAATTAACAAGAAACATAAGATTGAACATTCCGCTAGTCTCTGCAGCTATGGATACTGTTACGGAGTTTGATTTGGCTATTGCAATGGCGCTTGAAGGTGGTCTTGGGTTTATTCATAAGAATATGCCAAAGGAGGAACAAGCCAGTCAGGTAAGAAAAGTTAAGCGTTCTCAGAGCGGTATGATCCTCGATCCTATTACACTTAATATTGATTCAAAAGTGTTGGATGCTGACAAGATCATGAGAGAATATAAAATTGGAGGTATCCCTGTCATAGATGAGGCGGGTAAGTTGATAGGTATCATAACCAATAGAGATCTCAGGTTTCACAAGGACATGAACACTCCTATTAAGGACATCATGACCAGAGAGAATTTAATAACTGCTGAGGAGGACATTAACCTAGAGAAGGCAGAAGGAATTCTTCAAAAACATAAAATTGAAAAACTCCCAATTATAAATAAATCTGGGGTGCTCACAGGTTTAATTACCTATAAGGATATCCTGAAAAAGCGCGATAAGCCTTTCGCTTGTAAGGATGAGTATGGCAGACTTAGAGTTGGCGCAGCAGTAGGCGTAACTCCTGATATATTGGATAGAATTACTCTACTTAAAAATGCTGGTGTTGATGTGATCAGTATTGACACTGCCCATGGTCATTCGAAAGGAGTAATTGATATGCTGAAAGAAGTGAAAAAGGCATATGGAGATCTTGAAGTTATAGTAGGAAATATAGCTACCGGAGCAGCGGCTAAAGCCTTAGTTGATGCTGGAGCTGATGCTGTTAAAGTTGGGGTTGGACCTGGAAGTATTTGCACCACCAGAATTATTGCTGGTGTAGGTGTACCACAGCTCTCTGCAGTATATGAATCTTCAAAAGCTATTAAAGGCTCAGGTGTTCCAGTAATAGCAGATGGAGGGGTTAGATTCTCGGGAGATATTGTAAAGGCATTAGCAGGTGGTGCTGATAGTGTTATGATAGGGTCATTACTTGCAGGCACCGAAGAGGCCCCAGGCAAAGTTATTATTTACGAGGGACGTAAATTTAAGTCCTATAGAGGCATGGGATCATTGGAAGCTATGGAAGATGGATCTAAAGACAGATACTTCCAAGATGCAGAAGATGACATCAAAAAGCTGGTACCGGAAGGTATTGTTGGCAGGGTACCTTATAAAGGATTGGTATCAGAAGTTCTTTATCAATTAGTTGGTGGACTTAAAGCTGGCATGGGCTATTGTGGCGCTAATGATATTGAGTCATTAAGTAATGCTACTTTTGTTAAAATAACTGCAGCTGGAGTAAATGAAAGCCATCCTCATGATATTTTTATAACGCGGGAAGCACCTAATTATAGTAGATAGACTGACCTGAAGAGTAAGAAAAAAAGTAAAAGCGAGTCCGTTGGTCTCGCTTTTTTAGTTCTGTAAAAACATTATTTATTATCTTCAAGGCGAATAAGTAATGATAAGTAAAAAAGCCATAATAAGATTAAGTACGTTAATAGCGATATTATCGTGGGTCAGTCTGGTTTTCACAGACTTATCAATCGTTTTTAGTAGTACTAGCAACGTTAGCCCGAGTGTAGGTGAGCATGTACCTACGGTGCTCTTAAGCTTATTCATTATCTCCATCTTTATTTATTATAAATACAGAATAGAAAAAGCGGAAAGCATCAACTTTGTTGATCTTTTGTGGAAGGTGTTTGTCACTGGATTGGTCGCCACTATTGTCTCCCTTCTTTTCAGGCTTTTATTGAACATGCTTGGCAATACCAAATTAGCTGAGAATGTCATATTTCTTGATTTCATTTACTTAATAAACCTTGGTTTAGTCACAGGATTTCTTGTCTCTACATTTATTGTTTGGAAGCGACTTATACTATATCAAAAGTCAAAATTTTTGCTTACCACATGGAAGATCTTCGAATATGGCCTTTTCTTAAGTTTAATATACAACTTAATTGATCTCCCGGATTTTACGTGGTTTGAGGACGTTTATAAGGGTATACTTGTATTAATTGGTGTAGTTCTATCGGCCAATATGAAATGGGTAGCCTTTCTTAATTTTAAGCAAAAGTGGAAAGGGATATTACTTATAGCCCTAGCGATGTTTTATCTGGGCTACTTTTCATTTACACTAACCGGATTTGCCGTAGATATTTCTGAATTGACTACTTCATTTCAAGATTTTAGAGATAGCATCTTTTTGATCGCTATAATGAGTTTCATTTTTGTCTACGCTCTATTTTCCCTTCTGGTTATACTATTTAATCTTCCTACCTCTTCTGTTTTTGAGCAGAAGCTTGAAGAGGTGGTTAATTTTCAAAGGCTAAGTCAGTCAATACAAACTGAACAAAGTGAGGACAGAGTTTATGATATTTTGTTGGAAAGTTCCATTAGTACGGTTTTGGCCGATGCAGCATGGATAGAGGAGATTACTCAAGAAGGCACAGCTATTTTTCATACTCACAATATCAAAGAGGATGAAATTAAGCGCATAAAGGCCCATTTTGTTGCAAATGAGGTAAAGGGAATCTTGGAAAAAGGTAGTGATAGAACCAAGAACCTTGGTAAGCATTTGGCAACCTTAAAGGGTACACATTTCAGGTCGATGATGGCCTTTCCTATTTATGTGAAAGGAAAACAAGAGGCAACGCTTGCATTACTAAAGGATGTGTCTGATGGGTTTAATAGGGAAAATGCCAAGATCATTGACACCTTTACCAATCAAGCAGGTATATCGGTTGAGAACTTTAGACTACTTTCTGAGGCGCTTCAAAATGAGAGGTACAAGGAGGAACTTAAGATTGCGAAGAATGTACAGAGCAGTTTGCTGCCTAAAGAGCTTGATCAAAATGATGATTTCAATTTAGTGGCTTTTTCAGAAGCAGCGGATGAAGTAGGTGGTGACTACTACGATGCACTGAAGATAGATGAACATCGTACTGCTATTATTATCAGTGATGTTTCCGGAAAAGGGACTTCTGCAGCTTTCCACATGTCTCAGATGAAAGGAGTATTTCACAGTTTGTCCCAGATGGGTCTGGATCCGAAGTCATTTTTAACAAAGGCTAACAATGCACTTAGTAAGTGTTTGGACAAAGCATCTTTCATTACAACTAGTTATTTTGTTATTAATACAGATAAAAAAGTTGTTGATTTTGCTAGGGCGGGACATTGCCCAACTTTATACTACAATGCCGAATCGAAAGAATGGCAGTTCTTCCAAAATAAAGGATTAGGACTAGGTATCCTCAGAAACAATGGTTTTGAAAACTATATTCAGTTGAATACGTTCACATACCACTCTAATGATATCATTGTGCTCTACACAGATGGAATAACTGAGGCAAAAAATAGTAAAGGTGATGAATATGGATATGACAGGCTGTTAGAGGTGGTTTCTAAAATGACTGATAAAGCAGCAATGGGTATACAAAACGCATTAATAGACGATTTATATGAATTTACTGGAACACCGGTTATTGACGATGATTATACAACACTGATTATAAAATTTAAGTAGTATTTGAATAAATAACATAAGTCGGAAGACGACGTAGAAGAATGTTGGTGTG
>CAYGNU010000504.1:0-3692 GCA_964351175.1 uncultured Roseivirgaceae bacterium
GCCCATATCAATGTCGGTGACTAAGAGATCTACACTATTCGTTTTCAAGAATTCTGCAATCTGCTCTCCATTGCTCACCGCCCCTACTACTTTGAACCTGTCATGCCCAGCCAGAATAGTCTTCCAGCCCTCAAGCATCATTTTATGATCATCTGCAATTAAAACCTTTACCATAGCACTATTAAAAAGACATATTAAAGGTAGAATAGGATAGTTAGCATTGCTACTATATTGACGCTATTCTTATAAAAAGTTATAAAAATACTCCATTGTGGATAATGTTGACAACCTGAACCATCATAACTAATTTCTGAATATCACCTAAACAGGTGATTTTTAAGATTTTGCAACCAACTAAATTGCTACACTAAATTTAATATAAAATGCCGTCTATAGTTGGTATAACAAGTAATCCGGATAAAGCGAAGAAACAGTGGGCTTCAAAAGTACAGTCTATGGAAGACTGGGAAATTGTGGCTGAATGTGCGCTACGCAGGCATGCAGAGCTGCATGCAGAAAGTTATTCTAGCATGTTTAACTCAAAACTGATGGTAGATCCCAAAGCCAAAGAGGGGCCATGGTATGTTTATTATTTTTACTATTTGAAGGATTTAACAGAAGTGTAACGACACCTTTTGTCCTGTTATGCCGAGATATCTTGGTTTAACAAACATTAATGGCTGTTAGCCGGGTGTTGTGCCTAATGCAAGAAAACAAATACCATGAAGTACCCAGATAAAAAAATTAAAAGTGTATCAGAGTTAATTAAAAAACTTAAAGCAGACGGCAGTTTATATAATGGGCCAATTTGGTATAGAGGTCAATCAAATAAAGATTACACATTAGCTCCATCTTTTTATAGAAAGGCCACGCAAATATCGGAGATGACCTTGATAAAGAAATTTAAACAGAATGCAACTTTACTCATGGAAAATAACTCACATGAGGATTTTGAATGGCTCTTTATCATGCAACATCATGGAGTGCCAACTAGATTATTAGACTGGTCTGAAAGCTCATTAATAGCGTTGTATTTTGCTTGCTGTGACAATAACAACAAAGATGCTGCACTTTGGGTTTTATTACCATCTGAATTAAACAAACATTCTGGTATAGATCCTGAAGAAAATTTTGATATTCCTGGCGTAAATGAACTTGGGAATTACAGCCCAAAAAACTATCACGCAGATAGAACTAATATTATGGCTCCCGCTGCAGCAATTACTTCAAGAAATACATCAAGAATGCAAGCTCAACAGGGTACTTTCACAATATTCCATAAGCGTAAAGACCCAATAGAAATTATTGGAGATAAGAAACACATTTGGCGTTATATTATACCCAGCGAGAATAAGAAGGACATTTTAGATGAATTAAAAATATGTGGCATAGATAAATTCCAACTCTTTCCAGAATTATCAAGTATTGGAGAAACATTAAAAAAAGAAATTTAAATGAACTATTTATCTACATACGCTAAGAAAAACAGCAATATTCTACGCTTACTTTTCGAAAAGGAAACAATTAATCTGAGTCCAGAATATCAAAGAAATGGCGAGATATGGCCAATTGAAAAAAGGCAACTTTTGATTGATTCAATTTTAAACGATTATGATATTCCTAAAATTTACTTTCACGCTCTTTCACTAGATGAAAGAAAAAAAGGTGGATATGACTACGCAGTAATAGATGGTCGTCAAAGAATAGAAACCATATTTAAATTTGTGAATGGAGACTTTCCTTTAAGTGAAGATTTTAATTATTTACCAGACCAAAAAGTAAAAGCTGGAGAACATTATTATAAAGACATCGCGGAACATTTTCCAAAATTAAGAATGGCATTCGACTCATTCGAACTACCAATAATATGTGTAGAAACCAATGATTTGGAACTTATTGATGATATGTTCCTTAGATTAAATGAAGCGGTTCCTTTAAATGCCCCAGAAAAAAGAAATGCAATTGGCGGACCTTTAGTTAAGAGTATAAAAAAATTAGCCAAACATGATTTCTTCAGAAAAAAGGTGAAAATTTCAAATAAGCGTTTTCAACACTTGGAAATTGCTGTAAGATTATTGTTCATAGAACATTATTTGAACTATGACAAAAAATACTTTGACACGAAGAAAGTATTTCTTGATGAACTAGTAAGAATCTACAAAAAGTCAAACACCTATAATTCAAAAATCATTGAAGATAAGGTGACAAAAATACTAGACCTTTTTTGCGAAATATTTGCGGACAATGACCCTCTATTGAGAACCCAAAGTATTATTCCAATATATTTTTTGACGCTAAGAGCGGCTAACGAGAATAACACTTCTAATAATCTCAATAGAATTAAACTTCTAGAGTTTAAAGAGGAAGTTAGCAATAACAAAGAAATTGCCGAAACAGACATGTCAAAGGCAAGTTACGAATTAATAGAATTTGATAGGATGTCATTGCAAGGAACGAATGATGCAAGTTCAATTAGAGAGAGAAGTAGAATTTTAATAGAATACTTAAAAATATAGAGCACATAGGCACAATCGAGTAGCCCGACCTGAGCCATAATGGCTCAGGTTGAGGCTCTCACACCACCCAGCGTACGGTTCTCGTACTGGGCGGTTCGTAAAGCATAGCACCACCGCTCTTTACCCCCCTATGGCGCAAGCATCCGCTTGTGCTCTATTTAAACATTACTATAAATCTACTTCAATCAGATCCTGTAATTTCGTTTAATTGTGTAGCAGCGTGATATCTTATAAAACTTGAAAAATAAACCCTCCCCATATTTGACTTAGGTGAACTCCTCTTTGAGGCTAAGGATATAATAAAGCAACCCGTATAGAATTTATAGTACAATATTGCACAACCTAATAAGCAGTGAGGTTTGCTAGCTAGCTTTTTTGCATTTACAATAAGTTGGTGATACCGAAGTAAAAAGCTTCAATTACCCATTAAAACATCTTTTCTTACGGGTATTGTTGGTAGTTAGTCTTTTCTATTTCTAAATTCTTTCGATGTCTACCCACCTCCAAGCAGACCAAATTATTATTACTAATAAAATAACTTCTATACCGGCACAGATAATATAATGTGGCGCCAAACTACCACCGCCAATAACAAATATGATAGTTATAACTCCTGCAATAATATTCAACATACGGTTTATACTATGCTTAAGAGCCCTAGAAAAATAAATCATAAGTATCGGAATATTCGTTATCACGGCCGCAATTGCCATAGTAACCGTTACTTCTCCAATAATGTCAAGCGTATTTTTGTTGACAAGTTCTACCATGATCGATAGTATGTCAGCAAATAATAAATTAATGATTACTACAATCCATAAAGTAGACAACTTCGATTTCGTATTCATTTGATTTATGCGCTTAAAAATTATAACCAAAATGAAGTCCTGGCTCACCAACAAAGAATTTTGGCCATTTGTCATCCAGTACTTTAAAAGAGTTAGGCATAGTTGTATGAAAAGCACGATGAGTTATAGCTATTGATGGCTCAAAGAAAAAACGATCTTTAAAAAGCTTAATATGGTACCCTATCCGATAGGTATTGAATATTTGAAATCCATTGTCAATTTTTTTATCATTTTCATCTACAAATGATTGCCAAGCGTTCATCACATGTATGCCTGCGTATAAGCCTTTCCACATAAACCGCTGATAAACCAATGCAAAACCAAACTC
>CAYGNU010000505.1:0-3689 GCA_964351175.1 uncultured Roseivirgaceae bacterium
GGCCTTTACAACAGCTTCTAAGTGCTTAATTTCCTGAAGAGAGGTAAAGCGAAATTGCCTGCCGCCTTGAGTGTTTTCTCCAGGTTTTGTTAGTCGGTTTTCAGCATCTTTTAGCAATGAGCCTTTGATGAAGTTAAGCGCGCAGTATTCTTTGAAAGGACTCAGAATGATTACGTTGCTACTATTATAGGTGTAGCAAGGTTGACGCCATTTGTACTCCTCAGTGAGGCCACACGCCAACAATAGCGATCTAAGCAGGACAAGCTCTGGCTGCCAATTTTTTACTTTTTCTATGTAGGTGTCTACTTCTGGATTCATTTAGCTAATGTTATCAAAATAAGGATAAATAGTAAATGGAACTTATGATTTTGGCTTCCAAATTTCATAGAGTGATTGTAATGCTTAGTTAAGCCCAGAACATACCCTTTCGAATTTATTTTAAAATTACCATTTAGTACTAAAGCTTGATAATGGTTGGATTGCTCATTGAGCTTATCATTTGTTGGCAGCTGTAATTTTCCCGTCCTGCCATCCTTTGGGTAGATGTAGGTTAATTCCTGTTTCATTTTCAACATCTATTAAATTATTCCTAAGATCAATGCTCCTTAGTCCAATATTATCTCTATTCTTATTTATAGTTTCAAGAACTGTATCATCTGGAATGGCTCCAAGAAATCCATAGGATGTTAATTCATGATCATTTAAAGCGGCAATTCGCCAGTCTTCTATTTGAGCTAATTCGTAAGGTGATATTTCACCTTGTTTCAATGCATCCAATAATTTCGGCTTTAATTTAGTATATATTGTGTCTTTCGAATTGTAATTCACTGATATTGAATTATGATGACTTAAAATCACAGAGCCCCATAAGTTATTCCCAATAAGTTGTTCACCCGGATAACCATATTCATTTAAAATTTGCTCCAGTTTCTCTAACTGATGTTCGCTATGAGGAGCAAATTTTTTTTCAGAATATCTCCTTTTGGATTTTTGTCCAATTCTGAATAATGCTCCAAATGCCTTTTTCTGATCCTTCTTAAACATTTCGTGGACTTGTTCTTTAGCCTGATAATTTAATTCTGATAAGTAGGTTTTGTGGAGTGAATCATATTCTGATAAAATATTTGACCATTCCGAATATGCTTTTAATGACAGTAAATTGTCACTTTTTTTGATGCTTTCTAATGTCCAACCAGCCTTGATCCCCAGCCTAGTGAACTTAAATCCTGATTTGTAGTCTTTTTCAAATACACTGAGTTCAGTAGCAACTTTGATAGCTCTTAGAAACAAGAAATCAAACTGTTTAAATAGAGAGTCAAAAATATTAATTGCAGAAGTGTATTTTCCTTCTACAATTAGCTGTTCGCATTCAATTATTTTCGAATGGTAGTTCAGGTAGTTTTCTTGGGCATTGCTCTTAGTAGAGACCAAAAGGCAGCCTATAAGCATTATGGTTCCGGAGAATTTATTCATTAAATAAAAGATGCCTTTTTAGTGTGAATGGTTGCCAAGACTCAATTATCATCTATAAGCTGGACCGGGTCTTGTAGACTTTTCAAATTCCTATAAAAGTATCTAATCACACTAGCCTTTGCAAATAGCTCAGTTAGTGCGGCCGGCTTGGCTTATGGATGATAGTGATTGTTGTGGCAAGAAAATTACTTAATACCGATGAATTCAAAAATTGCATCATTTAGCAACTCTGGTTGATCCAAGTAAGATTCATGACCACAATTTGGAATAATGATAGTTTCTTCTCTTTTCAAAGCATTACTAATCGGTTCCAATTCCTCTGGAACAGCGATAGGGTCATACTGACCAGTAATGACCAGTACCGTTTGATTTATTTGGGATAGATGTTTTAAAAATGATTCATCATTGATTGCCTGTTTTTGCTCCCAAAGTAGATCACCTATCAGATCATTGTCTTTGTAGTGCAAACTTTTAAATGGCATATATGGTCTTCCGAAGATGACTTTTAAAGCCATTCCTAAGCTTACCTTTTTCTTTTGTGGACTATAAGCATCTTCAACATATTGATTCCAAATTTTTGATGTCTCTATCGAGTGTATCGAATCGGTTTTGATCATCCATTCAAGCGCTTCTTGCCATTTTTGAGAATCGTTCTCCTTTTCAATATTATCTTGCGCAATATTTTTTAAAAATTCCGGACGGTACAGCAAATATCGGGCAGGAGAGCTGTCCGTAGTGAATGGAGTATTTAGAACGATGGCCGATTCAATAGGACTAGAGTCTAATCGATTGAAAATGGATAAATGATGATAAACAAGCATACCCCCAGCACTGTGTCCCATCAAAATAATCCTTGCCTGATAGTGGCTCTTTAAATATTTGGCAATACTCAGAATATCTTTAGCATATTGATCCCAACTTATTTGGCTGGTATCAATTTTGTTTAAGCGTTTGTTGAGTCCTCGTTTGTCGTAATAGGCAATAGCCACCTCTTTTTCAAGGGTGTGTCTCCAGCCTGGGTAGTCTGACCTTCCAAAATCAATTCCATTATCGCCATAGCTGCCTGATACATAAAGCAAAATGATATTATTCTTCAGATTACCTCTTATAAATAGTGGCAGCTCTTTGGAATCTTTTTCTAGGTAAAAAAAATCTTTGATAGACTGAGCTGATAGTTCCAGCGTGCCCAAAATCAATAATACTGATATAAGTGTTCGATAGTGCATGACTGTCCTTTTGTTTTGAATGCAAAACAGTCTTATTTCTCAGGAGTGATCTACCTTTTTCAATAAGCTTAATGCTGAATGTGCTTAAAATTCAAGCTGATTTGGTTAACCATTTCTTGAAATTTGAAGCGTTGTATTTTGATACGATGAGAGATGGTTCAGGAGTTAGGTCATCGGAAATTTTTACTTGTATTTTTTGGTAGTCCAATTTTTCAAATCCTTTAATACATTTACGAGAAACGATCACCTGTCTATTCAACCTGAAAAAGTGATCTGGATTTAGTTCATGGAGGATGCCGTCTAATGTATGGTTTGTAATTAGTTTCTCAAGATTGCTATTAATTAACCAAACGATACCGTTAAGACTGTAAAGTAAAAGGATATCATTCTCATCAATT
This sequence comes from uncultured Roseivirgaceae bacterium, assembly GCA_964351175.1. GTDB lineage: Bacteria > Bacteroidota > Bacteroidia > Cytophagales > Cyclobacteriaceae > Fulvivirga. The sequence goes on from CAYGNU010000505.1 coordinate 3,098, forward strand.
AAAAGCACTTCTTTTCCTTTGTTGGCCATTATTTTTGCTGATTCAAATCCAATTTGGCCGCCTGGTTGGATTGATATGTGAAAATATTTCTGATGGAAATACAAACTCCCAATGATTAACACGATCAATGTGATAGGCGTATCGAGCTCAAAAAAAGTTGTTTCTCCTTTCAGAGAGGTGATGTTGTAATAAAGTTTATAGAAGATGATTTCAGTAATAGTTACATAAGCAAAGACCAATAAGGATATTCCTGACAAGACCCAGATCCACTTTTTTAAGCGGTTCATAATCCACCTCTTAAATGCTAATGACAGTAACCAATTGTATAGATAATATGCGGTAAGAAGGGTGAGCCACGTATGAAAGATGTTTACAATTTTATCCATATCCCATTGATTCCAGAAAATGATATTAAAATCAATGAGGAAATAAATGATCACTGAGATCAAAAGGGTAATACAGATTTCAGATATAACTTTGCGTGTCACCGGTGATTTTGATGGAATTTGATACAACGCTCAACTATCGGTTTGTGTTCCACAGTTGGCAAGTACAGCTAAAATAGCGGAAGTGCACCACAAGCACTACGGTA
>CAYGNU010000506.1:0-3687 GCA_964351175.1 uncultured Roseivirgaceae bacterium
TCGGTTTGCTGACTGTAAGTTACCAGTCAATAAGTGCTTCTATCGCTAACCCAGTCGATTCGCTGAGATCTGAATAAGTAATTTGTAGGAGCGCTGTTTATGCGCTCCTTCTTTAACCTCTACAGTATAAAACTTGTGAATAGGATCTAAATTCTAGTGGCATCGTGATTCGTTATTTATTCCCTGAAACACTTAGTGGCAAAGGCCCTATTCAATCTGCTTTCAATCTGACTTTCCTGACTGTCAACTAGTTCCCAAAGAAAATCTAAATGAGTCATTTGTTCAATTTCATCAACGGTTTTTTGATGGTCTAGTATTTGAGCGTTTCGTGGAGTATCCTGATCAAAAAAGAAAGCCGCAACATTAATTGAATTGCCTTCTTGAATACAAATGATCTTCCAATACCCACTTGGTACTTTATGGGCTTCGTCAGCATATGGTAATGGAGGCATGGCCCTTTCATAAACTGGTCCTGTCATCACATAAACTTCCCCAACATCTTTAACGATGTCTCTGATCTTATTTTCCATCTTTACCCATACGCCTTGATTGAGGTCAGATTTCTGAGGGGTAATATTACTCAAGAAATTAGTATGCGAAGCATGTCTACTGCCTTTAAACGAAGCAAGAGGTGCCTGATGTCCTCTGTCGGAATCTAAATCACCATATGCGTCTTTATAATCATCCGGACTTGGTTCTAATGTTTCTTCAGGAGCAAGCCAAGGATCTGCTTTCCAATTTCTTTCAACCGTCAAGTCACCGTCCACTTCATGCATAGTTAAGCGGTAGGCTACCCAATCGGCAAATTTTGTATCATCATTATTAGACAGTGCATAAATATCTCTGATGATTAAATCATTAGTTTCTGGTGTTCCGAAAGGATAACCATAGAAAAAATGTTTACTATGAATTTCTGCCCTGTGTTGACAGATAACTAGGTTGGCAGAGATGATCAAAAGAAAAGTGATGATTGATTTCATTATTAAAAGTTTCAAGTTTTAAGTGTATCGTGTACTTCTTCAAATATTTGCCGCCTGTCTGCAAGTACAATTAATGTGTCTTCCGCTTCAATCACGGTTGAGCCATTAGGTGTTATATAGCTGTTTCCCCGTTTTATCATTGCTATGATGGCATTTTTAGGAAAACCAAGTTCTACTATTTTTTTGTCTACTGCCAGTGAAGTGGGAGCAATCAGAATTTCTTCCATTTCAGCTTTAGGATTTTCATTGAGCAATAAATCAGTTGCTGATAATTGTTTGACTTTTTCTGGAAGCACAACATTGAGCCATTTTGCTACCTTAGAGAGCGTGGTACCTTGAATTAAGATGGACGATACCGAAATGAAGAATACTATGTTGAATATCATATTAGCTTTATCAATTCCCGCTAAAAGAGGATAGGTTGCAAAAACTATGGGGACTGCACCTCTCAGCCCTACCCAAGAAATATAAAAGCGCCTTCTTAATTTCATTTTAAAAAAAATGAGGCTGACAAAAACACTGAACGGCCGTGCGATAAATATTTGAAACAGAGAAATGAGCAGCCCTATACCAATTACCGGAATAATCTGTGAAGGAAAAACTAACAACCCTAATGTAAGGAATAATACAATCTGCATGAGCCAGGCTAGACCATCATACATTTTTAAAATGGTCTTTTTATGAATCAAGTCTTGATTGCCTAAATACACGGCACATATATAAATGGCAAGAAAACCATTACCACCAACAAAATCTGTGGCAGAAAAAGTGATAAACATTAAGGCAATGACTAAAACGGGATATAGTCCTTCAAAATCGAGTCTGATTTTGTTAATGATAAGTTTGCTCAATCGACCAAATACAAAACCTGCAACTCCACCTAAAATCATTTGTTGTAAAAAGAACGGTATGATCGAAAAAACACTCTGATCCTGATGGATCACTAAAGTTAAAAAGGCAATGGTCAGCACATAGGCCATAGGATCGTTACTACCACTTTCGAGTTCTAGTGTTGGTCTAAGGTTAGTTCTTAATGATAGGCTTTTTGATCGTAAAATTGAAAAAACTGCAGCTGCATCTGTGGAAGATACAATAGACCCTAGCAGCATACTTTCATAAATAGTGAAGTAGTCAGTTACTAGCCATACAAAAGTGCCGAGCGTGACCGCTGTTAACAAAACACCTAAGGTAGATAATACCAGCCCTTGCTTAAGAATAGGTTTTACCGCTGTCCAATTGGTGTCTAGTCCACCTGAAAACAAAATAAAGTTAAGCGATACAACACCTATAAATTGAGCTAAACTTGGATTGTCGAAATGAATTCCCCCGATACCATCGGAGCCTGCCAACATGCCAATAGCCAGGAAAAGTAAAAGCGTAGGAACACCAAATTTATAGGAAGTTTTACCAACTATAATGCTTATGAAAAGCAGTATGGATCCAACTAACAGTATGTTCTCAATGGTTAAATTCATATTTAATGTACTGTATTAGCAGGCAGTATTCTTTTTGTACCAAGATAGTTATAAAAAGGCCAAGCAGTTAGGCTGCCAAAAACTTATATTATGTAAGAATGAATATTTCAGAATTTAACCGCACCTATGAAATAGATCAAAGTATAGGGAGGTAGATAGAAAGGGGAGAGTAGTTACCTCCAATAACGCCTAAAATTCAACAATATCAGTACGCTCTTTAATCTCATCTTGTTTTTGCATTAATATTTGTTTGGCTACACTTCTTGCCATTTGCATATCTAAATTTTCTAAAAGGTTGTTGTTCTCGATTACATTGATACCCATAAGAATTTGTTCCTTTTTAATGATTTCATCATAGACCGGTTTTAAAATCATAGGATCAAATGCCTCTATCGAAATATTAGCATAAGCAATGTCAAAAGCTTTCTGCGGGTCAGTGACATTTTGCTGTTTTATTAAATTGTAGGTGGTTTCAACTTCTTGTTTGTCTACTTGATCTATGGCTGCAAATAACTGTTCTAGCGTGATGCCGCTAGAGGCGGTTGCCACTAGTGCCTTATCAATAGGTTTATTAACCTTTTCTCTCATGGCATTCACTTTACGTTGAATTTTTTTTGGCACAAAGGCAGAGTATTCCCCTTTAACTATGGCTTTGGCGGCCATTTCCGGCCCTACCTTTTTGTAGAAATAAAAACTTCCTAATAGCACCATAACGACTGCAATGCCCAACCCGATTAATATCTTTTTTTTCATTACTTGCTAATTCTTAAAATCAAAGTACAAATTTCACCCAAATATATCACATTTTGAATGCCATTAAACCTCCTCCAGTAAACATAAACCCCATGATTCCCAGCAAGGTGATCATAAACCATCGGTCCCAGAATTCATTGACTAACGCTTTTGAAGGCAAATCAGGGTCAATTAATATTTCAACGACTTCGCCTTCGTCATAATCAGGACTCGAGGAACTTACGTCACTACCATGTTGGTAGCTTTTGCCCAAATACTCATACTCGAATATGCTGCTGTACATTAACGTAGAATTGCCGTCATCATCAGTACTATAGTGTGTGTCAAAGCCAATTACTTTTCCCTGTATGACAATAGCCTTTTGGGCGAAGGTGTAATTTGTATAAAATATGTAGATGCTAATTGACAGCATTACAATACCAAAAAACATAAAAACAAAAAAAAAAAGAAGACACACAACAACAAGAAAGAAAACACAA
>CAYGNU010000507.1:0-3681 GCA_964351175.1 uncultured Roseivirgaceae bacterium
AAATCTAAAACTGATTCATGCTTGGCCGTGCTTTCTATCCATCCGAGCACGTCATTTTCTAAGACACCAGAATTATCCTCAAAAAATAGTTTAACTAACTTTCCAGTTACTTTACTTTTAACATATTCTGGTGAATTGAGGCTGGTAATCTTAATTGATGAGTTTACTACTTCCGGGTATTCAATTACTAATGCTGAAAGAAAAACCAATCCAAATACAAAAAAAAATAGAGATATCCCCCATTTTACCAACCAATGAGGAGGACGACCAATTATTTCCTGAATTTCTTCACTTCTAGCATTCATTTCTGTAAGTGGAGTTTTATAAATATTAGCTCCATTTGAATCTAAAAGGGTTAAAGATTGAGGATCATTCATAATTGGCATTATTAATTCCCTAATTCAAGTTGATTTTTTACAAGCTCAAAATAAGCTCCTTCAACAGAGGTAAGTTCCTGATGTGTTCCTTGTTCAATAACCTCCCCATCTTGTAAAACCACGATATTAGTAGCATTTTTCACAGTACTTAGTCTGTGTGCGACAACAATTACAGTCCTATTTTCAAAGAACTCCTCTAGGTTTTCCATGATATCCTTTTCGTTATTAGCATCAAGTGAGTTAGTAGCTTCATCAAAGAATATAAATTTCGGGTCTTTATAAACTGCCCTAGCAATTAGTATTCGCTGCTTTTGACCTTTACTTATGCCATTTCCTTCACTACCAATTTTGGTATTATATCCTAGGGGAAGAGATTCAATAAATGATTTAATATTTGCAACTCTAACAGCATGTTCGAGTTTTTTTTCATTAGGGTAATCATCACCTACAGCAATATTATTTGCAATACTATCAGAAAAGATGAAGCCTTCCTGCATAACTGCTCCACATTGACTTCTCCACATTCTATCGCTAAGTGTTTCAAGATTAGTATCACCGACTTGAATTATTCCTTTATTCAAAGGATAGAATTTTAATAATAGTTTTAACAATGTTGTTTTTCCACTTCCACTCATACCAACAATAGCTGTTGTTTTACCTTCTGGTATTAAAAGGTTGATATTTTTAAGAACAGGCTCATTACCAGCACCGGGATATGTAAAACTCAGGTTTTTCAAGTTTATATCTTTCTTTAATGGAAGGTTGTAAATAAAAGATTTTTCTTCGGGTTCTTCGTCTTTCTGGTTATGGATTTCATTTAGTCGTTCAAGGCTTAGAAGAGCATCCTGAGTAGATTGGACAAAACCAATAATCTGCTGAATGGGACTGTTAAGTTGACCCAGAATGTACTGGATAGCCATCATAGCACCCAGTGTAAGCTGTCCGTTTACTACTGTAATAGCAGCAAGGAACGTAATGCCTATATTCTTCCCTTCATTTATAAAAAAAGCACCTACTTGTTGAAATTGACTTAATGAAAGACTCCTCACTTGGTAGTGAAAAAGACTGGCTTGAAGCTTTTCCCAGTCCCATCTTTTTTGCTTTTCGCAATTATTGAGTTTTATTTCCTGCATACCCTGAATAAGCTGTATGACAGTACTTTGATCACCTGAAGAGATTCCAAACCTCTGGTGGTCTAATGCAGCTCTTTTCTTTAGAAAAAGCAATACCCAAATAATGTATATGACGCTGCTAATTATGAAGATTAAAAAAATTGTCATATTATAGAAAGCAAGAACTGAGGCAAATACGAACAAATTAACAAAGGAAAACAGAGTGGATAGAGTTTGACTTGTTAAAAAACTTTGGACCCGATGATGATCCCCCATTCTTTGCATTATGTCACCTGTCATTCTCGCTTCAAAGAACGACATTGGAAGCTTCATAAGCTTGATTAGGAAGTCTGAAAGAATAGAAATATTGATCCGTGTGCTCATATGTAATAAAACCCACGAGCGCATAAACTCGACTCCAGTTCTGCCAATAAAAAGCATAATTTGTGCGATAAGAATCAGGGATATAAAATTCACGTCCTGATTACTAATACCAATATCTACAATTGCTTGGGTAAGAAATGGGAAAATTAACTGAAGAAGACTTCCGGTTAATAGCCCTAAAGCAAGCTGGAATAACAAGTTTTTATATGGAAGCAGGTATTGAAGTAACCGACTAAAGTCTAGACCATCTCTCTGATCAGGTTTTTTTTCAAAAAATCTTGGGGTTGTGTAAAGAAGTAAAGCAATACCAGTATCGTTGGTTTTAGATGAATTATTAAGCCAATGTTTTAGGAACTCCGTTTTTGAGTATATTACTTTTCCTTTAGCAGGATCGGCTATATATATTCTCTCTTTTCTTATTTTATAGACGACAATAAAGTGGTTCTGATTCCAAAACAAAATACATGGAAGTTGAGCCTCATTTGCTAATTGATCCCAGTTTAATTTAGCACCGATGGTTCTAAAGCCAATATTTTCAGCTGCTTCACTAATACCTAAAAGTGATACACCTTCCCGATTAATACCGCTTTTTTTTCGAAGTGTTTCTATTGAAAAATGACGCCCATACTTTTTTGCTACCATACGAAGACAAGTCGGACCACAATCTGCTAGATTATATTGACGATAAATAGGAAATTTGTTCAAAATGAATTGTCAATTGTAATTGATGAGATACAAGTTATACTATTGATAAAAAATTATTTAAGTAAGAGTGACTACCTATAATAGTAGCAAAAAAATAGCCAGCAATTCAGAAATAAAATACTGGCTATTTGAGAAGTTGATTTTATTGGTCTAGGCAACATGCATAATATTCACCACCACAAATAGGAAAAAATGGTAGTTGATTACAATGATCATAGCAAAAATAATCATTTGGGTTATCAGTACAATGTATTCTATATGGTGTATCAGGAGGGCATAGAATGTGAGGTGGGACCTGCATTGTCTCACAAACATCCATAGCGCTAAATCCGCCAGTTATATTTTTCATTTCGGCTCTATTGAGTAATCTTATTTTGTTCATTTTTTCTCCTTCTTGTTTATACTTTATCCCTTTTTAAGGGAAGACTTTGGAACCCTCATTACTATTGAAATCAGTAATTTCTTTCTTTATTTGTAGTTTATTCTCCTGCTGTAACTGTGAACTTAATCCTGGTGCAAGCTGTAATAGATCTTTAATTATATAATTTTTAGGTAGTTCAAATCCGTTAATAAAAAAAGTAGGAGTTTTGATTATTTTCTCTTTCGTTATCCACTCATCATGAGTTGAGATCATTTCCTCTAAAAGAACATGTTCGTTTTCTGTATGTTCTTTAACTGGATATTTTTGGATGAAATCCTGATAATCCATTATTTCAAACCAATCATGAATTAGCGCCCGAGTTTTTTTTTGGTGGTTTTTTTTACCGTAAATATATTCTAACCAGTACCTGAATAAATAAGTCCGCGGGTTTAGTTTTTTACCTAAAACCTCTTTTGCTTTTGTAAAACGAAGAGAGAAATTTATTTTTTCTGGGTAAGTGGAAACGATTTGATCTATTATCTCATGTTGAAGTTTACACGGGCCACAAAAGAGGTTGCATGCAACAGTAACATTAATTGATGCATTTGGATTACCAATTATCATTTCTTGTTTAAATGGACTTAAATCAATTCTCCTTTCTTTTAAAAGTTGCTGAGTAAATATTTGAATAGAATATTTGATTCGATTAGCATTTTCTTCTGATTTCTCACTTGCTCTTAAT
>CAYGNU010000508.1:0-3677 GCA_964351175.1 uncultured Roseivirgaceae bacterium
GTATTATAATAGTCAACTTCTGGAATGAAGTGAAGTCGATGAAAATCTTCAATATCATTTTGATTGATCAGTCTTAGCTTGAGTCTTTGTGTTTTTAGTCCCAATTTATTTTAGCTTTTCTAAATCACGAATCAAGATCTTTCTTCTATCAAAATTGATCAAGTTTGCTTCTTTTAATTCGTTCAAAATTGTAGTAACTGTTTGTCTGGAAGTGCCTGTTAAGTTGGCAATGTCTTTATGGGTAAGCTTCGTTGGTATCATGGTTTCGAAACCGACTTTCTTGCCTTTCCAAGCAGCAGCCTCTTTAAGAAACTCAATAATTCTGGTACGGGCATCTTTAAAAACCAGTGACTCTATTTTGCGCTCTAATTTTCTAATTCTGAGCCCGATTAACTTGTAGATCTTAAAGCTAAGTTCTTTATCATCGGCCATTAGTCCACGCATCTCGTCTATACTAACAGGACAAACGCTTGTATTCTCATCCATGGCTTGTGCATAATCACCTCGGGTTTCTTCACCGGTAAGAGCAAGCTCACCAAATATTTCACCAGCGCTCAAAATCGCTTTTACAACTTCTTTACCATCTTCCGTATAGTGACCTAGCTTTATTCTGCCTTCAGCAATCATATAAATATACTTGGCTTTATCACTAGGGAAATAGACAAAATCATTCTTTTTATATTTATTAAAAGTGTGCTTGGTATGCATGTTACTCGTTTTATGCGGGCATAAAACATTAAACAGATCAACATCTTCGAAGTACCAGAGATTGGACGTTTCGCTCATAATTTTAAATTGTGAGTATTAACAAGTTTATGAATTTAGATAATAATCTTAAGTTAGTAAAGATAGTTCCACTACAATGAAGAATAAGCATCTAACAGACATCATTGTTTACCCCATTAAGTCATTGGGCGGCATACATTTAACTAGCGCAAAGCTTACACAAAGAGGATTGCAGCACGACCGCAGATGGATGCTGGTGAATGAAAAAAATCATTTTTTGACCATCAGACAGTATCCTGAATTCTTGTATTTTCAGCTGAGGCATGTGCATGATGGATTTGTTATTACTCATCGTATTAAAAAGGAGTCCTTAAAAATCCCATTTGAAATTTCTTCTGGCGATAAGGTTGAAGTCAAAATATGGGATGATAAAGTTGATGCTATAGCGGCAGGGAAGGAGTATAGTTCTTGGTTTTCGGAGCAAGTGGGTTACCCTTGCAAGTTAGTTTATATGCCAAATGGTGCACCCAGAAGAGTTGAAACAAATTGGGTAAAAGAGGAACATCATGTAAGTTTCGCTGATGGGTATCCCTATTTGATTGTTGGAGAGAACTCCATAGATGATCTCAACAATAAGCTGGAAGATAAAATAACTATGCAGAGGTTCAGGCCAAATTTGGTTTTTAAAGAAGGTGAGCCTTATGAGGAATTTTACTGGAAGGATATTGCTATTGGTAAAGGGCACTTACAGTGTATCAAACCCTGTACAAGATGTATAGTTACCACCATGAATCCTGAAACTACAGTAGCTGGAAAAGAACCTTTAAAAACACTATTTAAGCAAAGAATCAATGAAAAAATGGTTTTTGGAGAAAATGCCGTTGCATTGAATGATTGTGAAATAAAAGTAGGAGACGAAATTGTGATTAAAAGCACAAAACAATCGCCCTATCAGCCTGTTTAATTTCCTTTGATGATTATCTTTGACGCATGACCGCTGCCTATCTAAAAGCACTGCATTTAATTTTTATAGTAACCTGGTTTGCAGGCCTTTTTTATATTGTAAGGATATTTATTTATCAAACAGAAGCCAATGAAAAACCAGAACCAGATAGGTCGATACTCATCAAAGAGTATAAAAAGAATGGAAAACTACTTTGGCTAGGCATCACCTGGCCATCAGCTATCCTTACACTTATATTTGGCACTTCACTCCTTGTCCAATATCCCGGTTACTTGAGTCAGGGTTTTATGCATATTAAACTGACGTTGGTTTTTTTGTTATATCTATATCAGTTTTCTTGTCAATATATCTATAAGCAAATGCAGCGCGATTTATATAAGTATAAGTCGTTACAACTGAGAATCTGGAATGAAGTGGCCACCATATTATTAGTAGGTATTGTATTTATTATTGTCCTAAAAAGTGCTCTAAGTTTAGTTTGGGGGGTGATAGGAATCGTATTATTTAGTGTCATCTTAATGATGGCCATAAGGTTGTATAAAAAAATAAGGGAGAAGAAATGAGAGTAACTATTATATTTTGCTTTGTGCTGTTAACCGTATTTGCAGCCTGTAATCAAGAACCCAAAGAAGAAAAATTAAAAATTTATGGCCGTTCGGAAGTAACTGATGCTGGTGATACGATTTACCATAAAATAGAAGATTATAAATTTGTAGATCAGGATAGTGCTTGGGTAACTCCAGCTACTTTTGAAGGTAAAATCTATGTGGCAGACTTCTTTTTTACTTCATGCCCTACCATTTGCCCTATTATGAAAACCCAAATGTTGAGAGTTTATGAGAAATATGAGACTAACCCTGAGGTAATGATGTTGTCACATTCTATAGATCCGAAACACGATACCGTAGCCGTGTTGAAAGAGTTTGCAGATAGGCTAGGCGTCAAATCTGATAAGTGGCATTTTATAACTGGAAATAAAGATGATATTTTCAAGCTTGGACAAACCAGCTATATGGTGGCAGCTACAGAGGATAGTTCAGAGCCAGGTGGTTATATTCACAGTGGGGCCTTTATTTTGGTAGACAAGGACCGTAGGATTAGGGGTTTTTATGACGGAACTGTGGCAGAACAGGTAGATAAATTAATGATGGACATGGACAAACTTTTAAAAGAATATGAAAAGTAAACTGATATTTTTATTGGCGCTTGCTTGCGCTTGCACAGGTAAAACTTCTTCTTCTAATGAGGAAACCACACATTCTGAAGATGTGAAAATGGAGCAGTATCTGGTAGAAGGACAGAAACTTTATGGTATTCATTGTGCTAATTGTCATCAGGTAAATGGTGAGGGGCTAGCCAAGCTTTTTCCTCCTTTGGCCAAGTCTGATTATTTAATGAATAATATAGATGCCAATATCTGTGGTGTCAAAAATGGTATCTCAGGTGAGATTACAGTTAATGGTACTACCTACAACCAACCTATGCCCGGTATTCCACAATTGACCAACCTTGAGATTGCAGAAATCTTCACCTATGTAACTAACAGCTGGGGCAATAGCAATGGCATGATCACTACCGAAAGGGTAGAGGCTACTTTGAAGGAGTGCGAGAAGTAGTTAATTAATCAGTTTATAATGACTTTAGTAGTTGAGTTTAGTTGATTAAAGTATGTTTGAAGAGTATAAGTATATGAGGATAACCTACTTTTTAGGTTTATTCTTGACGCTTAGCTATATATTTGGGCTAACAGTATTGGGGCCATGGTTTGATCTTCTAATTGATCTTGTTGTTCTATCAATGTGCATGACAGCCTATATGTGGCTTAAAAAGAATGTTATCTTAGCGGGATTTTTTATTTACTTCCTTTCTTTTAACTATCAGCTATTCTTTAACCCGCTATTTACAGACAGTGAAGGTTGGGGTCCAGATTCTTTCTCTTTTTTTATTAAGTTAGAGATTTTTGGTGCATTGCTAATTACTTCAGGCA
>CAYGNU010000509.1:0-3673 GCA_964351175.1 uncultured Roseivirgaceae bacterium
TTTAAAAGCAAATTCCAATCTAAATCTGCATAAAATATTTCTTGTTTTACTCCTGCTTTTCGACAAACTGCAGCTTTCACCTTACCTATGGTAGCTAATACCTTCCCGTTAAGATGATATTCAAGGGCATAGTCGTAAGGGGAGTTATGAGAAACTTTGCTCTCTAATGGCTTATTAGTCAATTTACCCAATACTGCATTAATGTCAGCAGATAAATTATGAAATGCCACTTTTGACAACTTATTTGCCCAGTGCTCTGCCTCAACATTACCAGTGATTAAAATGGCTAACCTGTTCGATTCTTTGTATTTTCCTTCTTGAAGTTTATAAGTTTTACCAAACTCAAAAATCTTCAGATCATTCTGCTTGCGGTTGATATTATGTGCCGCAACTTCCAATAGGGAGTAAAGCATAGATTGCCTCATAACACCCAAGTCTTCACTTAATTTATTGAGAATAATTACATCTTCTTTTTCATTAATACTACTGTCACCAGCGGCATAGGTGGGCTTTGTAAGTGAATTGGTAATAATCTCATAATATCCACGACTCGCTAGAGTTTCAGCAATATTGAGTTGTATTTTATTTCTATCAGTTGCGGGAAAGTCGGCCAAAAAGCTACTGCCAATTTGCTCTGGTAACTCAATATTATTGAAACCATAAATTCTCAATATCTCTTCAATGACATCAGCCTCTCTTTGAACATCAACCCTGTAAGGAGGTACTACAGCTATGAACTCCGTCTCTGTTACATTTTCTAGTTTAATATCTAAGGACTGTAATATCGAATTAACCTTTTCCTTAGGAATGCTTTTCCCAATCAGCCTATCAATATTCTTGTATTTCACGGCTACTCGGAATGGCTCAATTGGGCTATTATAGATGTCAATGATATCTGAGGATATTTTTCCTCCTGCTAAATCTTTGAAAAGCAATGCTGCTCTTTTCAGAGCATAAATTGTAATGTTAGGATCAGTACCTCGCTCATACCTAAAAGACGCATCCGTTTTTAGCTGATGGCTCTGGGCTGTTTTTCTAATATAATCAGGAGAGAAGTAAGCACTTTCTAAAAATATATTTTTTGTATTCAGAGTAATACCTGAATTCATACCACCGAAAACTCCGGCAATACACATTCCTGTGCTGTTGCCATCACAAATCATTAAGTCATTGGCCTTGAGTGATCTTTCTTTCTCATCAAGAGTTGAGAATTTTGTTCCTTCTGTAAGGGTTTTAACCAATACCTTATTTCCAGTTATTTTATCTGCATCAAATGCATGCAATGGTTGTCCTACCTCATGTAAGACGAAATTAGTAATGTCAACAATATTATTGATCGGGGCTAGACCAATTGTTCTTAAGTATGCTTTTAACCATTCAGGAGATTCGCCAACACTAACATCGGTTATTGTAACCGCAGAATATCTAGGACACGCCTCTTCATTCTCTACGCTTACTTCAATCTTTAAAGCATCATTGTCTTTTTTAAATGTCTCTACTGATGGCCATTTGATATCACGATGTAGAACGGCTTTCAAATCTCTTGCCACACCAATGTGACTGGTTGCGTCTGCTCGGTTAGGAGTCAGTCCAATTTCAATTAAAGTATCGTCTTCAAGTTTGAAATATTGAGCCGCTGATGTACCATTGGGCAATTCAGTATCCAAAATCATAATACCTGCATGACTTACACCTATTCCAATTTCATCTTCAGCGCAGATCATACCTTCAGAAACGGCACCTCTTATTTTAGCTTTTTTGATTTTAAATGAATCTCCTTCTGTAGGGTACAAAGTTGATCCAACGGTGGCTACAATTACTTTTTGTCCGCCAGCCACATTTGGTGCTCCACAAACTATTGGAGAAAGTTCTGAACCACCAATATCAACCGTAGTTATTTTTAATTTATCTGCATCAGGGTGCTTTTCACAAGTGATAATCTCACCAATAACCAGTCCTGCCAAACCACCTTCAACCTGTTCTATGTTCTCAAGTCCTTCAACTTCCAGTCCAGTGTCTGTCAATAATTTTGAAATGGCCTCAGGGGATTCGCTGAGATCTATATAATTCTTTAACCAGTTAAGAGATATCTTCATTTGATTATTATTGTAATTCTTGCCCTACGCTTCAATTTAAAGTTGGCAAAATTAATGATTTTGACAGTTAATGCCCTTGAGCATTACAATTTATTGGTAAGTTTTTTCACCAGCTTCTATTGCTACTGATAATAGGTTTTCTCGTGGTGGCAGAGGGCAACTAAATCCATCAGAATATGCACAATATGGATTGTATGCCAGGTTGAAATCCAAAACAATGTTATTTCCTCCGTTGTGGGTTACATCTAAATAGCGACCCGCTCCATAAGTTTCAATAGCACTTGTTTCATCACCAAAGGCCAGAAATAATTTCTCATCCTCAACGTTCTCCAAAATTAACAAGGATTGTGACTTGTCTGCGAAGGTAAATTCTGCCTTGCCATAGGTCAAGTATTCTCTTTCAATACCATCATTGGTTCCTAATTTTACAATGCCGGTTGGTTCAGCTTTAGTGAATCTTGCAGTGATTTTATATTTAATATTAGGCTCATAATAATTAAGCCCTTCGTATTTAACCTCCAAGTCTTTAAAGGGAGAGTCTGAGTTATTTTTCATAAAAATATCTTTCTCTTCTCTTTCTTCTACAATTTCTTCAATATACTCCTCTGTAGTTTGTCCGCCTGAAAATGAGTAGATCATAATGATGGTAATGACTACTCCAACGACAATAGTTAATATTTTTCTTTGATTCATAAATTATAAAATTCCTTCGTCAGCAAAGCTGAAATAATACTCGTTGGTAAAGATAAGATGATCTAAGACTGGTATCTCTAATAGTAGACCAGCTTCTTTCATTTTTTTTGTCAGGGAAATGTCCTGGGTACTTGGTTTTAAGTTCCCAGATGGATGATTGTGTACAAGAATAATGGCTGATGCAAGCTCTTCCAGAGCTGATTTAAATATTATTTTCGGATCTGCTACTGTGCCAGAAACACCGCCACTGCTAATCAATTTTTTCCTAATTATTTCATTACTTCTGGATAGTAGTAAAACCCAGAATTCTTCATGTTGCAGATCTAGTAGATCACCTTTGAGATAATCGAAAACATCTTGTGAGCTACTAATTTTAGGGTTTTTTATGGCCTCCTGATTTTTGCGCCTTCTACCTAACTCTAATGCAGCGACTATGCTAATAGCTTTGGCTTCGCCTATCCCTTTAAATTTTGTAAGATCTTTGACAGAGAGCTTAGCAAGGCTATTGAGGTTATTTTCTGATGCGCTTAGAATTTGCTTGGCAAGGTCTACTGCACTCAAGGATGCGGTGCCCGAACCTATAAGAATGCCTATAAGTTCAGCTTCTGAGAGAGACGCCTTTCCTTTCAGTATTAACTTCTCTCTTGGACGGTCTTCCTCAGCCCAACTTTTGATATTTAAATATTCGTTAGCCTTTTTCACAGGTTTGAAAATAGTGAAAAATAAAAAAGTCTCCTGCTACAGCAGGAGACTTTTAAGTCTTAGGCCTAATTTAACTTAAAGGCTGTTCACCAACTTAGTAAGCTTAGATTTATTGTTCGCAGCTTTATTACGGTGAATAATATTTTTCTTAGCCAACTTATCGATCATAGAGATCACAGTTT
>CAYGNU010000510.1:0-3667 GCA_964351175.1 uncultured Roseivirgaceae bacterium
TGATCTTCATAAACTGGATTTTCAAAATCGAGTCGTCCCCCTTCATCAAATGGCACATCGCCCCAAAGTGATGCTGCGGTACCTAACGCCAAAGCTCTTAATATTTGAGTAATACCCGTAGTAATTCCAATTACTCCTTGTCCATCAGCCAAGTCCTTTGTTACTAAGGCATTTCGAACAATACCGCTATAAACTGTATTCCAATGACTATTGAAGTCACTAGAGACAAGGTCATAATTTGAGTAGCCGAGTTGCTGCCTTTCTATTCCAGTGTACTGACCTGCAAAGATTCCTGCCTTTCTAGTAGGCTCACCAGTATGCAAAATAATATTAGCTACCTCTGTTGTGGTAAGCGCGTATTGATATGGAGCAGATGTTGGGTTATTTGGATTCTGATTTAAATCATCAACCAGATCAGCACAGCCGACTAGCAACAAAGAAAACAGGGTTATTATGATTAAATTTTTCATGATTTCTTTTCGTTTCTTATATTAAAAAGTAACAGTGAGTGAGAATACATAGGACTTTGTACTTGGATTATTGAAATAATCAATTCCTCTTGAGGCACTTACCCCAGACACATTCGTATCTGGATCATTTCCTTCAAATTTGGTCCACAGGAAAAGATTTCTACCGGTGGCAGACATTTCAAGGCCATTGATCCCACCTTTTCTGAGCCAATCTGTATTTATCCGATAGCTCAGTGATAATTCTCTCAGACGAGTCCAAGAGCCATCTTCTACATAGAGCTCATGGTTCCCAGAACCAAAGAATGCTCCAGGTCCATTGTACCATTCCTGAGTGCGAGCTACAGGTCCAGCTCCATAATTATAAACATCTCCTCTAAAAGTGGTTCCTGCTGGAATAACCGCACCACCATAGGTTAGTAAATTTTGAGTTGCTGTGGTCTCTTTTGCTGTCGATCCCCAGCGACCATAATCAACTAACACTGATTTAGTTCCGGCGAAAATATCAGCTCCTTGAAAAGTCTCTAAAAGAAAAGACAAACTAAAATTTTTGTAGGATATAGATCCTACAGCAGAACCTTGCCAATCAGGATTTGGATCGCCAATAACTCCCTCTACTTCATCTCTTATTGGAAATCCATTTTCATCAAACATTATATTTCCAGAGTCATCTCTGAGTGTACGTGGACCCCATAATATTCCATGTTGCTGTCCTACAACCGCACGGTTATTTACACCACTCAATCCTGTAACCAGTTCAATTGATTCTAAGCCAACAAGATCAGTAACTTTATTCTTGTTCTGAAAATAGATCAACTTCATGTCAACACTCCAATCTGCATTCTTAAATATGTTGTAGTTCAACTCTAATTCAACTCCTCGGTTCTCCATAGCAGCAGCATTCGAATACAATTCATTATAACCTCTTGAGTTAGCAATTGGGAAGGATAGCAAAATATCTGTGGTCTTATTGTAATAATAGGTACCACTTAATGCCAATTTGTCTTTGAAAAAACGCAAATCTGTACCTATTTCAATTTCCCTCTTTCTTTCAGGCTTCAAGGAAGGGTTTCCCAGATTGGTGCTAGGCACAAAGCCTCCTAAACCATAAAGTCCGGCATTCAAACTACCCCCGAGCTGATCAGAATAGTTCGGAGTTACATACTCAGGAAAAGTATTGTATCGAGCAGGCTGCACTCCTACTTCTGCATAAGAGGTTCTAAGCTTTCCAAATGAAAATACATCCGATTTCAGTCCAGGAAGCTTGCTGAATTGCCAGGCTATAGAGGTAGACGGAAACAGAAAGGCATTGTCTGATTTCAAACCGAACGTAGAAGCCCATTCAGCTCTCAATGTAGCATTTACAAAAACTTGATTAAAAGCAGAAAAATTGGCTGCAGTATAGGTCGCGGTAGTTCTTTCACTTCCAAAACTAGAATCTGCTTCTCTATTCTCAGGAATAGCATTATCAACATCCAAAATACCATCTTCAATATCGGTGAATATGAGAAAATTTTGAATCGTTGTTCCCTCAACCACTCTTTCCTTATGATTAAAATTAAATCCAACCAAAATATCTGCATCAAAATTAGAATTGAATGCCTTTTTAGCTTTAGCGATATAATCCATGTTAAATACACTATTGCTCGCATATTCTTTCACTAATCGGCCACCTACAAAACCAGCAGCTGCACCCGGCGTATAAAATTCGTTACCCCGCTGACCAAACTTATCTATACCCGCTCGTGCGATTAGATCCAGCCAGTCAACTGGTTTCACAGTCAAATTCATGCTGGCTATTATTCTATCAACATTAGATTGATTTTCCTGCTCGTATATGGTCCAAAGTGGATTATTGAAGCCAGCATTTGTGCTAGCCCCAATTGGATTTCTGTATGATCTTTGTCTATTAGGAATGGCTGCTGCATCACTGGATGGATAGTAATCACCTCTATATCCCGAAATATCAAAATCCGCAGGACTTCTCAAGAATCCAAGATATAGACCATTATTACTTACTGAACGCCTGATACTGTTTGCATTGGTTTTTGTGTATTTAAAAGACGTACTTAAATCAACTTTCTTGGTTAATTTACTAGTAGTTTTTAACGCAGCGGTTGTTCTTCTGTAATCGCCATTTTTTATAATCCCCTCTTGATTGAAGTCCCCCAAACTGAAGTAAATGGAACTTGTCTCATTTCCGAATTGAACGCTTACATTATTTTCGAAAAAATGACCAGTTTGAAAGATTTGATCAAAATTACTTTTATCGTAAACTTCTCTTGAATTTTTTGTTATTATCGGATAGTTCGTATTGCCATTCTGATCTATAAAGAATCCACCTGAAGTATTTAATACATCTGCTTCGCCTGACCTATCAGAAATTCTATCACCCCAAGAGTATGGAGAACCATTATCATAATTTCCATTTGTACCTTGACCAAACGCACTTTGGATGGGGTATTTAACATTAATCTTATCCAAGGAATAAGTGCTATTATAAGTCACTTTCATTCTTTGGTTGAGTTTACCACTTTTGGTTGTGATATAAATAACGCCTCCTAAAGCTTGTGTCCCCCAAAGTGCTGCTGCTGATGCGCCTTTCAATACAGACATACTTTCTATGTCATTTGGATTGATATCATTTAATCGTGACTGAACGGCAAAGTTGTTATTGTTACCTCTACTATCGTTGCTAATAGGAACCCCATCCAGGATGATCAGTGGTTGAGAATTTCGATCAATTGATGAAATTCCACGGATTTGAATATACGCTCCAGCTCCAGCATCACTCGAGTTTCTCGATATCCTAACGCCAGTAGATTTACCTGAAAGCGAATTGAGAACTGATGTTTCCTTTGCTCCTTTTATTACATCATCAGATACAGTTGAAGTAGCGTATCCTAGCTCATCTTTTTTCTCTTCAAAACCTAGAGCAGTAACAACTACTTCATTTAATTCAGATACATTTTCCTCCAGATTAACATTAATTACACTTTCTGATCCTATTTTTTTTATTACTGTAATAAATCCAACAAAGTTGAATGATAAGGATGCATTCGGATCAGAAATCTTAATAGTGTAATTCCCATCTAAATCGGTCACCGTACCATTGGTCGTTCCAATTTCAAGAACGGTTGCACCGGGAAGTGCTGAATTATTTTGATCTACTACTTTACCTCTTATAGTCTGCTGGCCCA
>CAYGNU010000511.1:0-3628 GCA_964351175.1 uncultured Roseivirgaceae bacterium
GTAATACCTCCCCTTTTAATTCCAAAACTTCTGTGAGAAATTTACTTAAAAAGTTGAGATTATTTACCGTTTGGATAATCTGACAATGTAATGAAGTAAAATACAATGCCTCAACCTATATTTGCGGCATGAGAAAGGTAGTCTATATTATTTTATTAATACTTACTGCTCAAGTAGTCAAAGCGCAGACCACTTTAACGTTAGCAGATTCTCTATTCGCCAAGAAAAAATATACAGAGTCTTTTGAGCTCTATAAGGCTGTTCTTGAATTAGAAAAGAAGTCAAGCCCTTCCATGCTCTTAAAAATGGCATACATAAAAGAAGGCCTTGGAGGCTACAGTGATGCTCTTTATTATCTAAACCTTTACTATCTGCAATCAGCTGATAAAAAAGTGCTTTCTAAAATGGAAGAGCTTTCTAAAAAAAGAAACATGAAAGGCTATGAATTCA
Organism: uncultured Roseivirgaceae bacterium; assembly: GCA_964351175.1. Classification (GTDB taxonomy): domain Bacteria; phylum Bacteroidota; class Bacteroidia; order Cytophagales; family Cyclobacteriaceae; genus Fulvivirga. The sequence continues at coordinate 451 of CAYGNU010000511.1, forward strand.
GTGATTTTGAATTCATTCAGACGCTCTTCTATAAATATTATTTCACCATATGTGCAGTAGTCATGGCCATGGCTATTTTATTTCTGGCCTTTACCTACCATATGAAGATAAACCTGAAAAGAAATCCAGTCTTGCCTGCTTCTTTTATGTCGCTAGCGCTAGCAGCACTATTCTATATGCTCAATTTTGGTCATGATTACAATAAGGCCATCATTAATCAATCAAACACTTATATGATGAGTGGGCCAGGTGCAGGCGCAGAAATGATGAGTATTGTTGATAAGGGCAATCGCTTAAAAACCTTGGGCGAATTCGATGTATGGACGAAAGTTGAGTTCGAAAATAAAACTGGTTATATCAAGACCGATAAGCTTAAAAAAATTGCTTTCTCAAATTAGTACATGACTGTGACCGATCCTTGGTATTTCTGATTGGTATATCTTATCTGATAATAATATACCCCTGCTGCTGCATCGTCACCAAACCATTTAAATTCACGATCAGCGCTTTGAAAAATTTGACGCCCCCATCTATTAAAGATCACAACTTCCTCAAACTGACCTGCACAATTATCAATCGGTAGGATATTTATCAATTCATTGGTGTTTTCATCTCTTTTAAACATTCCAAAGAACTCATTATACTCATCTCCATTTGGTGTAAAAAAGTTTGGAGGCAATAACTGTTCTCCACCACTCTCAAGATCTTGCACATGTATTTTCAATGTTCTTAGAGTCGATCGAGATTCATAGCAATTTTGATCCTGAGCAAGAAATGTTAACACCAAATCTCTTGTTAAATTGGGGCCAATGAGATCTGAACAATCAGGTGTCCAGCTAAATAATGACTGAACAGCGCCAACACCTTCTGCTGGCTCAAATGTAAAGGAGTCATCTGCATTTCTCTCTAATAGATCAAGTACAATATTATCACCTTCTAAATCAAGAGCTCTAATATTTACCTCAATGGATTCACCAACAATGACACTTATACTATCATTTTGAATATCTACAGCATTGCGGCTAGTAAAAAACATCTCAGGACTTGAATTAATTGGTGGAGATAAAATAATATCAATATCCAAAGTGTCTGTATTGGTCAATTGACAATCATCAAGATCCTCCGCATAAAATGAAACTCTTAAAGAATCAAGGTCTCCATCATAACGACAAGGAATACCCCAAAACAAATTGCTTGTTAAACCTGGATTACCAGGCCCCTCTTTATTTTCAAAGGTCATCCCTATATCCTCGAAATTAAAGTTTTTGGCTAATCCAAATAATGATATTTGATCATTATCATTATCCTGAGCTTTGATGTCTAGGTCAATTACTTCACCATATTTGTATCTAAGTTTTTGATAACTAGCGCCTGGCTTTGAAGTTTCATACACCTTTGGTTTAGTCTGATCAGGAAAGTCAATATTAAGGGTCATGATTATTTCCTTAGGATCTTCATAGGTGCATTGGTCAATATCATCTACCCTCAGCAAAACATCAAAGGCCTTTCTTACTCCAGAGCTTACTGGCACATCTCTGCCTTGATAGAAATTCAGATTTTCAGTATTACAATCATAATTCCAATTGAAAGAAGTTGTTACATCATTACTGCCATAAAGAGGTTCAGTAAATGTCATTCCTACGTCAGCGAGATTGAAGCCTAATGGTATAATTTCCAATTGTACTGAGTCTTCTAAATCAAAACCATTGATATCAAAAGCAATATTTCCATTAGCCTCCGAAATCACAGTTCTAGTAATGTTATTAATCTTCACACTATTTACAGTTTCTGCGAAAAAGGCTCTTGTATTAGGAGGAGGCTGAATATTCAGAGTAACAATAACAGTATCCAACGCAGGCTGGGGGCAGGCATCATCTAAAGCAATAATGCCTATTTTATAGGGTTTGCCGATAACATAAGGGCATTGGGGAAAACATACTTCAAACCGGGCTGTATCAATAACGGATTGTAAAGGAAAGTTTAAAGTTTCTGTAATTTCAATACCTTCTAATTGTGCATTAAAATTAATTGGAATAGCCCTGATACTCACATCCTCAGAAAACTCACCACTAACGGGGACGTCATTCACAAGAATTTCAACACATCGCTCATCGGCAACAAAGGGGAAGAAGAGTTCGTTTCCTTCAACATAGAAACCAGAGGTGCCTTTTTCTCGTGCCCGTATTTCAGGAGATTCGTTAGCACAGTTGCTGACCACCAACATTTGAAAATCCCTTCGCATTTCACCAATTTTCTCTCCATTTCTGAATTCCTCACATTTTACCGCAAAGACAAATAAACCTTCAAACTTGGGTGTTACCGTCAAAAGTCCTGCTTCTGATATTTTAAGGTCTGGAGACCCATTAATGACATTTTCAAGACCAAAGCCCTCTTGCCATATTACTTCTGGATAAGGACCCGGGTTTGGGCTTTCTGGATAGGCCAACTGTGTATCAACTGTACTATAAGGTGTAACCAAAGTATAAACTAAAGAATCCCCATCATCATCAATACCACCAAAATCAGCGAAGTAAAACTTATCTACACACCCATAATCTCTTAAAGGTGGAAACAATCTTGGTGTAGAATTGATAAAAGGCTCCCCGTCCTTGATAACTGGAGGAAACTCTAAATAAAAAGTTTGACCTGCACTTACTCCATTTCCTGGAACAGAACTCAATATATTATTTACAGTATAGTTTCTACAGCATCTTTCATAGGCAATGTAATATCCTTCAGGATGATCAAACTGTGATGGAGGTAACGTGATAGTATTAGAATAATATAATCTTGAGGTAATTAACTGCCCATCGCTACATTCTACATTACTATAGGGCACTAATTCATCTATTGTTTTATTTAAGGTATACGAACCCATGCGCATATTGTCATGCTTGCGGTAAATAAATACTATTATTGATTCCTCCCTTGCTCCTGCTGCACCATTAATTTCATCAAAATACATGATCATGTTCAGACTAAATTCATAGTCTTGCAGATGTAACAATTCAAATTCGCCACCAACGATATGAGAGGCAAAACTTGTAAGTTTGCAGGCTAGTAAAAGAATTAGAGTAAGTAGAATTTTGCGCATACGCTAGCTTTCTAATAATAACGGTTTTCAAAGATAAGCCTGATTGATTGCGTATTTTATAAAACATGAAGATAAAAAATAAAA
>CAYGNU010000512.1:0-3626 GCA_964351175.1 uncultured Roseivirgaceae bacterium
ATCGCTTTTCAGCTGGAAGAGCTTAAAGAGAATCGGCAAAAGCAAGAGAAAACCACGACCTATCTTGAACAAATACAAGTGGAGTTATTGGCTGATATTGAAGAAATTGAGGCTTTTTCTGCCTATTGTGAACATAAGCATACACTTATTTCACGGGTCATGCATGACCAGGTCACAAAACAAGATTATCTCAAAAACGAATCTTTACTATATGTAATTTCAAACTATAATACTGTAAGTATCGAGCATTCGGGGTATGATAATTATCAGCAAAACATTGACCAAATCCCTGAATCACATCTTGTAATTAATGAACTAATTGCCAGTTGTTACGATAACATCGACGTTTGGCCTGAGCTTAATTTGACCCTTAAGAATTTGGTTTTAGACCACACTTTTTACTTAAGAGATCACCTGGCTTCTAAACATGTATCATTTTTTGAAGACAGTGTTTCACAGGAGTACATCAACTACTTGCTTCATGATCCTTTTTACAAAAACAGAGTAAATATGTATCACACTATTTTATATGGAAATTATTATGTGATAGCGAAGAGGTTTCAATTGAAGGCATATTTAGCCTATATCGGTATTCATAAGTTGCTTCATCCTAATGAACCCATTCCCACAGCAATGAGTCAATTTTTTATTCAGGGAGATAGTACTGATTATGAGGAGCTTTTCGGGAGTTATCAGGAGTTGAATGACTCCACTTCTACCATCACACTTTCTTGGAACGGGGAGATGGTAATAGACCAAGAAGGAGATAAATGGTATCAACGTGCTGACTCTAGCTTTACATTTGGAGGCGATGACAAGTCGAACTTTCTCAATGATACCTTGACCTTTTCTCATCCAGGTCTTCGAAAACCACGGGTTTTTGTTAAATTTAATCGGTAGTCCATGCTCTTTCTCCTTCGCAAAATCCGCCGAAAATTGATCTCCACAGATAATAAGGTTATGTCCTATCTGCTCTATGCTATTGGGGAGATTATATTGGTGGTAGTGGGGATCTTGATTGCCCTTCAGGTAAACGATTGGGATGATAATCGAAAGAAAGAGAAAAAAGTGGATAGCTATAAGTTGTTTCTCTTAAAAGACCTGCAACAAGATAGTATAGCAATGTTAGACTTTCTCTCTAATGTTGAAGCAGGTCAAAAGGAATTTGAAATGTTTCAAAAGAGGTTGACAGCACCCTCAGCCAACCTGGATACCGTCTATAACATTGCGCGCTATGAAGCTACGCTATTAGCCGACAAAGTTAGACCCTTCAATACCAATACATTTTCTGCACTTACTTCTACTGGAGATATTAGTCTTCTGCCTAAACATCTTACCAATTTAATGTTTACACTAAAAAGGGATCAGGAACTCATTATTGAGTTGGGTGACTTGACCTACCAAAAGTTTTGGTCGGCGACTTCAGAGTTCAGCTACAGACTTCCCCAAAAAAATGAGATTAGCTTAATTAATTCAGGTCCTATAAACGATCATTTCTGGGAAACAATAAAGAAAGAAGAGGTGGCCATATTGTTAAATAAACTAGTTTCAGCAAAGCAGAACCACTATAGAATATCCAAATTGATATTAACACAAATCCAACAACAGACCTACAATTTGATGGATGAATTAAGAAAACAGAAATAGATGCTCCTCCTCCTCCGAAACATCCGCCGAAAATTGATTTCCACCGATAACAAGGTTATCACCTACCTGCTTTATGCCATTGGAGAGATTATATTGGTGGTAGTGGGGATCCTCATAGCCGTACAGATAGATAATGCGGTGGATAACCAAAAAAAGAAAAAGCTCAAAGCCAACTATATTTTGGCATTGGATGAGGACCTCCGCCTGGATTCGGCAATGCTTGCGGAAAACATCGCTTTTCTCGAAAAAGACACGAAACACATCAACCAACTCATCTACAGGATCAATCATTCTGATCATCCGATCGATACCATGATCAGCATAGCTCGGGATGGGTTTAGTTTACAGTTCTATACAAACCCCGAAATGCACCGATCCACTTACCAGACCCTCATTAGTACGGGCAATATTGATCTTTTTGACAAAGATTTGAACGACCGGTTGGTTGCCCACAATTACATTCAATCGAAAGCCATTAGCGTGAACGACTTGAGCGTAGGATTCTTCATTGACTACTCGACCGACTATTCCAATAAATATCCTGTAGCCGCAGATGGGTTTTCTCGGCAAGTCCAGGATCTGAGATGGAAAAGCATCAGTAAACAGGCGTTCTTGATGGCATTTACAGGGTTAATGACTGCTAAAATAGCATATGAAAGCAATATGCTGCATCAATATGACCCACTGATGGCATTAACGAGTGAATTCCGCAAAGTGCTTCGGGAAAAGTATCGGGACACTTTTGCCGCATCTAAAAACGGTAAAGCTAAGCCAATAACTACCAACCACTGAACATGCTCTTCCTCCTCCGAAAAATCCGCCGAAAATTGATTTCTAAAAACAATAAGCTATTGACCTACTTACTCTATGCTGTTGGAGAGATCCTCCTCGTGGTAGTCGGTATATTGATAGCCGTGCAGATTGAATCTCATTATAGTGCACTAAAAGAAAGGCGAGAGGAATTGGTTTTACTTGCGGAAATGAAAAATAACCTCAATCAAGACCTCAATGACATTGACAATAACATTGAAGGAATCATTAGAATTATTAATGATCGTAATCAGCTAGTAGTCCATTTAGAGAAACATACACCTGTTACAGACTCCATAGCACTAGCATACTTTAGATTATATGCTGCTGTTTTTTTTGCAAATAATACCTCTGCTTATAAAACTTTATCATCTACAGGTCTGAAGAGTATTTCAAATGATTCGTTAAGACAAGACGTCACCACACTCTACGACCTGCATTACCCTTCTCTTCAAATAATAGAGAATAACATGATGCCTCTTTATTTAAGAATTATGGACTATCGGGCTGACCACATTTTAACAGACTTGAAAACTAAACGTGGGGTGCCGAATAACCTAGAATTGATTTACGGGGATAATAAATTCAAAGAGCATTTGAAGTCACACATTATGATGCTAACTGCACAACTAAATACTTATCACTATATCCGTGAAGCAGTATTTGATCTGATCGTAAACATTGATCGTGAAATCAAACGCCAATAATCATGCTCTTCCTCCTCCGAAAAATCAGACATAAGCTCATGAAAGACAATAAAGTAGGCACTTATTTACTCTATGCCATTGGGGAGATCTTTCTTGTTGTAGTAGGAATCCTCATTGCGGTGCAGATAGACGACTGGAATGAGTCCCGCAAAAATCAAGAGATAGCCAATAGCTACAAAAGTTCTTTAGTTAATGACCTAAAGAGGGACACAACTATGCTCACAGAGCTTATACTTGATATCGAGCAAGATCTCATCGAAATCGAATCAATTGAAAGACGGTTGTCTCACCCTCTAGCTACGGTAGACACTTTATTTGATATTGTCCGAAATGAATCCAATAAATACATTGTTATCCAAGCATTTTATGACTTCAACGATAATACCTTAGAGGAATTGATCTCCTCCGGAAAGATGTCCATACTAGGAGGTACCTTGAGCAATGAGTTGTTTGAGTTTCGTC
>CAYGNU010000513.1:0-3624 GCA_964351175.1 uncultured Roseivirgaceae bacterium
ATCATATGCTAATTAGTGTTAAATCGGCCAACTTGCGAAAGATAAACAATATTACTACAAATGATTTTGTTCCTAAATCGTTTTAATTGATAATCTCAGAATATACATGAAAAAACTAGCAGTAATTACCGGAGGTACCAAAGGAATCGGTAAAGCATTAATAGAGAAATTTGCATCACAAGGCTTTGATATCATTACCTGTTCCAGAAATAGTAATGACCTAAATGAATTGGAAGGAGATGTCAAAAGTAATAGTGATGCAAAAGTTCACACCTTTAAGGTGGATATGAGTAAAAAAGGTGAAGTTCAGGCATTTGCGAAATCCATAATGGATATAGAAGGTAATGTTGAGGTTTTGATTAATAATGCTGGCTTGTTTATACCAGGTGCTATGCACGAAGAGCCCGAAGGTGCTCTAGAACAAATGATTGATACCAATTTGTACAGTGCTTACCATTTGACTAGAGGATTGATTGAAAGCATGAAATCAAATAAAAAAGGGCATATTTTCAATATCTGTTCTACAGCTTCAATTGTACCTTATGCTAATGGAGGTTCATATTGTATCTCAAAGTTTGCCATGCTAGGAATGAGTAAAGTGTTGAGGGAAGAAATGAAAGAGCATGATGTAAGAGTAACTTCAATTATGCCGGGTGCTACGCTTACCGCTAGCTGGGAAGGAGTTGACTTGCCTGAAGAACGCTTTATGAAACCTGAAGATGTTGCAGAGGCCGTTTTTAACGCTTATTCCATGTCTGACAGAACTGTAATTGAAGAAATAGTCATGAGACCACAGTTAGGAGATATTTAGAACTATCTTAATCTGAACTTTCAATTCAGAATTCGGTTATCTTTGTAAAGAAAAAATTAACACCTTGGACGCTAAAATTTTAAAAGCTAAGCAATACTGTAACAGCCTTGTAAATTATTCGAGGCGCAAAACCCGTGAAGTCTGCATTGGTGACGTTCCTATGGGTGGCGATAACCCTATAAGAGTGCAATCAATGACCACGGTTGACACAATGGACACAATGGGTAGTGTTGAACAAGTGCTGCGAATGGTTGAGTCTGGATGCGAGTATGTAAGAATTACGGCTCCAAGTATTAAGGAAGCACAGAATCTCGCAGAGATTAAAAAGGAACTGGCAAAAAGGGGTTGCCATGTGCCTTTGGTCGCAGATATACACTTTACACCCAATGCTGCAGAACTTGCAGCAAAAATAGTTGAGAAAGTAAGGGTGAACCCGGGAAATTACGCTGATAAAAAGCGTTTTGAAGAAATAGAATATACCGATGCCACTTATAACGCAGAGCTGGTAAGAATCAGGGAAAAATTCACCCCGCTGGTTAAAATTTGTAAGGAGCATGGTACTGCCATGCGTATTGGTACAAATCATGGTTCATTGTCAGATAGGATATTAAGTCGATATGGTGACACCCCCTTAGGTATGGTGGAGTCGGCATTAGAGTTTTTAAGAATATGTGCTGATCTTGATTATCATGACATTGTACTTTCAATGAAAGCAAGTAATACACAAGTGATGGTGCAAGCTTACCGCTTGCTTGTTCAAAAGTTAGATGAGGAAGGTTTTGAATCTTATCCACTCCACTTGGGAGTAACAGAAGCAGGTGACGGTGAAGATGGTAGAATAAAGAGCGCGGTAGGAATAGGTACTTTGCTCGAAGATGGCCTTGGAGATACTGTTAGGGTTTCGCTAACTGAGGAACCAGAGTTTGAGGCTCCTGTTGCTCAAATGATGGTAGATAGATACATAGGTAGAACTGGTAAGAGTAATATTCAAAGTCTTGAAAATATTCCAATAGATCCATTTAGTTATTCAAAAAGAGTGACTAATGAAGTAGCCAACTTTGGTGCGTCTAACGTGCCAAGAGTTATTGCGGATTTAAGTCAGGCAACTATTGATGATTATAAAGATCTAAAACAAATAGGGCACTTCTACTTACCAGAATTGGATAAATGGAAGATGAATGACACTGGAGCAGATTATGTATATTCTGGCAACAATCAGATTCCTTTTATGCTTCCAAATGGGTTAAAAGAGATTGTAGATTATTCAGTTTGGCTAAATTCCTCAGATGCGAACAAATTACCTTTATTAACACAGGCTGAGTTTTTAACAACTGATAAGCTACATCCTTCATTAAATTTTGTTTTAGTAGATGTACAACAGTTAGATAATAATCTCATATCTAAATTGAAGCATACCGATAATGTTGTTGTCATTTTTGAAACTAAAGAGGAACATGCATTAGCTTCAATTAGGAGAGTATTTTTTCAATTTATTGAGTCTGAAGTTAAATCCCCAGTAGTGATTAAAAGAGCATTTCCTAAAATGAGTGATGATCAACTACAGGTCTATGCGGCCACTGATATTGGAGGCCTCCTTATTGATGGTCTAGGTGATGGAGATATGTTAGGAACTGAATTAAGTGCTAATGGCCTTAGTAAGGAGAAGCAACTTGAACTTATAAATCTTTACAACAAAACAGCATTCGGTATCCTTCAAGCTGCTCGTACAAGAATGACCAAAACGGAGTATATATCTTGTCCTTCTTGTGGTAGAACTTTGTTTGACCTTCAAGAGACTACTGCTATGATTCGGAAACGTACTGATCATTTGAAAGGTATAAAAATTGGAATTATGGGGTGCATAGTTAATGGACCTGGGGAGATGGCCGATGCAGATTATGGATATGTAGGTTCTGGAAAAGGTAAGATTACACTTTACAAAGGTAAAGAAGTAATGAAAAGGGGAGTACCTTCAGATAGAGCAGTAGATGATTTAATAGATATCATCAGACAAGATGGTAATTGGATAGAAGTGGAAGAAGCAAATAATTAACAAATGGAAAGCAGCAAAGAAACAAACGATAATGTAGAGAAAAACTCGCTAAAAGAGTATTTCCAGTTAGGAGAGGTGGCTGGTTATTTTTTCAGAAAAAAGGATCCAAATAGACCTTCAAATTTTAGTATCAAGTCGATGCATGTGATCAATAAAATATCGATGAGCATCTTTTTAATTGGGATAATTTACCTAATACTGAAGCGCCTGTTTTAGTGGATATTGAATTCTATAGAGAGTATTGTTTGAAGAAGAAGGGGGTAATAGAGAGTTTTCCTTTTGATAACAATACGCTTGTATTTAAGGTGATGAATAAGATGTTCGCACTTTGTGACGTTGATTTATTTGTCAGTGTTAACCTCAAGTGTGATCCTGAACGGTCCATTCAGCTCAGAGAGAAATATGATGGTATAACACCCGGGTATCACATGAATAAAACCCATTGGAATTCCATACAAATGGATGGCACAGTACCAGATAACCTATTTTTACAACTAGTTGATCATTCTTACGAATTGATTGTTGATAGTCTTCCCAGGAAGGTGAAGGAAGAACTTAAGGAACTTTAGTTTATTTAATTCATACCATTTTCACGCGATTAAGGAGGGCACATACCTGGCGATATTTACTAAAACCTTATACTTTCTTTAGTGTTTAACAGCATGTAATTATGCCTATTAAGAATCTATAATTAAACCCAGCATAGAACTTATCAGATGAAAAGATCTCTCATATTTATTTTTCTTAGTCTACTTTTTTT
>CAYGNU010000514.1:0-3622 GCA_964351175.1 uncultured Roseivirgaceae bacterium
TGGCAGGCATGGGCAAAAGAATGCGCCCACATACATTAACCACTCCTAAACCACTTATACCTATAGCGGGAAAACCAATTGTGCATCGCTTGGTTGAAGATATAGTAAAGGTGTGCGACTCAGCCATTGGTGAAATTGGTTTCATTATTGGCCGTCACTTTGGTAAAGAAGCGGAAGAAATGCTTTTGAAAATTGCCAAAGAAGTTGGTGGTCAAGGAAGAATCTTCTATCAGGATGAAGCATTGGGTACAGCTCATGCCATTTTATGTGCTCAAGACTTACTTGAAGGAAACGTGGTAGTTGCCTTTGCAGATACTTTATTTAAAGCAGATTTTAAGCTTGATGCATCTAAAGATGGTATTATCTGGGTACAACAAGTTGATGACCCTACTGCCTTTGGTGTTATTAAAGTTGAAGATAACATCATTACTGATTTTGTTGAGAAACCTGAAGAGTTTATATCTGATTTAGCCATAATAGGAATTTATTATTTCAAAAATGGCGCATTTCTTAAATCAGAGTTACAGTACTTATTAGATAATAATATCAAAGACAAAGGTGAATTCCAACTAACCAATGCCCTTGAGAATATGAAAAATAAAGGGACAAACTTTGAACCCGGTCAGGTTTCGGAGTGGTTGGACTGCGGAAATAAGAACGCCACTGTTTATACTAACAAAAGATATCTTGAATTTATCAAGGACGAAGAATTAATACACTCATCAGTCGTAAACAAAAACTCTGTTATCATCCCTCCTGTATATGCTGGTGAAAATGTAGTGCTTGAAAATTGCGTTATAGGACCACATGTTTCTATTGGCGACAATACTGTAATTAAAAGCTCAATTATTCAGAATTCAATTATCCAGACCAATAGCGAGTTAAATAATACTAATTTAAAAAACTCAATGATTGGCAATTTCGTTACCTTGGAAGGCAGCTCTTACGACATGAGTGTCGGAGACTTCAATTCTATTATTTGATCTATTTTTAATGGCGGTGCGTAAAATCTATATCCTTAGTTTAATCTTGTTATTATTTGCAGGAAATGGATTTGTATTTGGTCAGAAAAAAAAGACCTCTGACAAAGATTTAAGGGAGGCAGAGTTTTACTTCACTGAAGGCGAGAAGTATTATATCCTGGAGGATTATGCTAAAGCGCTAGTTCTCTTTCAAAAATCACTGGACATTAATGCTGATAATGCAACTGTTTATTTTAAAATAGGTCAAATCTATGCTCAAGGCAGTGAGTTAGATAAGGCATTGTCAAATGCAAAAAAAGCGGTAGAACTCGATGGTGAAAACAAATATTTCTATGTATTATTAGCTGACATCTACACGCAAATGGGGAATTTTCCCGATGCAGCTAAAGTTTATGAGGAACTTGTAAGCAAAATTGACAAAACCGAAATCTATCTTTTTGAACTTGCCGCCTTATACCTATATCAGCAAAGGTTTGATGACGCTCTTAGTACCTATAATAGAATTGAAACAACTTATGGCATTTCTGAAGAGATCTCTTTTCAAAAACAAAAGATATACCTTCAGCAGGACCAAACCGAAAATGCCTTGAAAGAAGGTGATAAACTAATCACCACATTCCCTGATGAAGAAGGGTATATATTGAAGCAAGCCGAAATACTAATTCATAATAAAAGGGATGCTGATGCCACCGAGTATTTGAAAGATTACTTACAGGAACATCCTGATGGGTACCAATCCAGAATGGTGCTAGCAGAACTTAAAAGGAGGAATGACGACTATGACGGAGCACTTCAAGATTTAACAGTGATTTTCAAAAATCCTGATTATAATCCTGACAATAAGGTTCAATTACTAGCAGAATACCGAGCAGAGCTTACTGCAGAACAATTACTGCAATTTGCAATGCCACTAGCGGAAATATTGATTGAAGTCCACCCAGAAGTGGCTGACGTCAATATTATCTATGGCGATCTCCTACAGCAAGCTAACAAACCTGAACAGTCATTAAATAACTATAAGGCTGCTATCAAAATTGATCCTTCTAATTTTGGCGTTTGGCAAAATGTAATTCAATTGCATTTTCAATTAAATCAAATAGATAGTGTAATTAACTTTTCTAACATGGCCATGGAATTATTTCCGAATCAGGCTATTTTATATTACTTCAATGGAGCCGCTAACCTCCAAGAAAAAAACTATGAAGATGCAAGCTATGCCTTAGAACAAGGTAAAAAATTGTCTTCTGCTAATTTAAATCTATTGGGCGCCTTTAATTCAATGTTGGGAGATGCATATAATGGACAAGAACTATATAATAAGTCTGATGAAGCCTTTGAAGCAGCACTCGACTTTGACCCAAATAATTATGGTATATTAAATAACTACAGTTACTATCTAGCACTTAGAAAAGAGAACCTTGAAAAAGCGGAAAAAATGTCAAAAAAAGTGATTGATAATAATCCTGAAGATGTTACTTTTTTGGATACCTATGCGTGGGTTCTTTATACAAAAGGAAAATATAAAGAAGCCAAAAAAGTAATGGAGAAGGCCATTTCATTAGGTAATGTTGAGGCCATACACTACGAGCATTACGGAGATATACTTTTTAAATTAGGCAATGTTGATGAGGCCGTAAAACAATGGCAAGTGGCTAAAGGCATGGATCCAAATTCTGAACTCATAGACAAAAAAATAGCAGATCGAAAATTATATGAATAAGATCCGAGCTTACCTTTCGCTAATTGTTTTGTTAATAATTCTATCTTCTTGTGGGCGAAAGTTCTCTGGTATTAGCTGGAATTTTTTGGACAGAAATAAGCTAGAAGTCAAAGAAACAAACTTCGAATACTTTTCTGGAAAGGCAAAAATCAATTACAAAGATGATCAGTATGATGTTAAAGCCAAAGCTAATGTTCGCATTAGAAAAGACAGTGTAATCTGGATATCATTCTCAGCTATAGGCATTCAGGGTGCTCGTTGTCTAATAGATAAAGATTCTATTACTATCCTAAACCTTGTTAAGAAAGAGTATTATGTTTTTAACTATGACTCTCTTAGTAAGCAATTTAACTTTGACATTAACTTCAATGCAATCCAATCAGTAGCTCTTGGAAATTTAATAAAGGCTAAAGACAGAAATGATGAAGTTGAGCAAAATGAAGATTTCTTTATTTTGAAGCAGAAGTCAGGCAAGGTAGCTATACACAACTATGTCAGCCCAAAAACGATGAAGATTGAAAGGGTTGAAATGCTTGAACCTGATTCAAAGAATACCGCGGTAATTAGATATTATGACTATCAAATGGTTGAAGATCAAGCATTTCCCTATTCTGCTATAATTTCGCTATTTTACAAAGCAAATGCCGGCACGCTTAACACTGTTATAGAGTTTGAGTATAATAAGGCGGAAATAGAAACAAAAGAGCTGAAATTCCCATTTAGCATTCCTAAGAAATATGAGCGTAAGTAGGAAACTTGGATGTTTAATCTTTATACTGATATTATCATGTCAGTTCTCATTTGCTCAAAAATCAAAATCTCAACTTCAAAAGGAGAAGCAGGAAAATCTCGAGAAAATTGCTCAAGCTGAAAAAATTCTTTCTGAAACAAAAGGAAAAAAGCAAAATACCCTCGGTCA
>CAYGNU010000515.1:0-3614 GCA_964351175.1 uncultured Roseivirgaceae bacterium
CATCTGCACTTTGTGCTTTTGCAAAGCCAAAAGTAAAAATGGCTAGTACAATTAGGGTTGATCTTGTTCTCATTTTATATAGTTTGGGTTTCAATGTCAATATTAATAAATGTTTAGCGAAAAAGTTTAAATGGAAAAATGAACTGTTGATATTTCGGACAATATGTATTTTAAGGATTTGAAATTTTAAAACAAACCACTGATTAGTTGGTTAAAAGGTCATGGCGAACATTTTAATAATAGGAGGAAGTAAAGGGATTGGATTTCAGTTAGCTCAAGACCTTTCGGAGAATAATCAGGTTACAACTGTTTCAAGAACAAAATCAGAAGCTCTCAAAAGTTCAATTAAACAAATAGAATTGGACGTGCTGGATAGTGTTTATGAGTATGAGGGAGACGTGTTAGATAGTTTAGTTTATTGTCCTGGCAGTATTAACCTTAGGCCTTTTAATAGGTTAAATGAGCAGGATTTTTTAGAAGATTTTACTATCAATGTACTTGGGGCTGTGAAATCTATTCAGGCCAACTTGAGCAAATTAAAGAAATCGAATAACGGAAGCATTGTATTATTTAGTACAGTGGCGGTTAGCCAAGGTATGCCATTTCACTCATCGGTTGCTGCTTCAAAAGGCGCTATAGAAGGGCTTGTTAAATCTTTAGCAGCAGAGTTGGCTCCCACTTTAAGAGTGAACGCGGTAGCTCCGTCTGTCACTAATACACCTTTAGCTTCAAAACTCTTGTCATCGGAAGATAAGATTGAAAAATCAGGTGAAAGACATCCTTTAAAGCGTGTGGGTCAGCCACAAGATATTGCTTCAATTGTAGAATTTCTTATTTCTGACAAATCATCTTGGATAACAGGTCAAATTATTGGTGTTGACGGAGGTATGTCAACGGTAAGAAGTTTTTAAAATAGATTTTATAAGTTTAGGGTATGATCAAAAAATCATACCCAATTGCATTTTTATTTATTGGTTTAATATCATTCTTAGGATGTGATAATCAAGATAACCATTTATTAGATCCCGGTATTTCTAAAGAGTTGGCCACTTTTAGAAAGGCTAACATAGAAAATGTACTTTATAAGTTAGATTTTGTTATTCCTGAAAATCAATCTGATGAAATTAATGGTCAATTAGAACTTCAATTTGATTATAAATCAGAGATTGTAGACCTTATTATTGACTTTAATGCACCTGCTGATTTAATAAAAAAAGTAAGTGCTAATGACAATTTAGTAGAGGCGAAAATAGAGAATGAACACATTATTATTTCTGCATCTGATCTTGAAAAGTCGAATATTATTAATATTGAGTTTATAGCTGGGGAACAGTCTTTAAACAGACATGAAGATTACTTATACACTTTATTCGTACCAGAAAGAGCCTCTACCTGCTTCCCATTATTTGATCAACCTGATTTAAAAGCTAAATACCAACTTAGCTTAACTGTTCCTTTAAATTGGGAGGCAGTGACCAATGCTCCTGAAAAGGATGTGGTTAACAAAAAAGGTATTAAATCCTATGAATTCAATACTACTCAAAATATAAGTAGTTACCTGTTTGCTTTTGCTGCTGGCAAGTTTGAAAAAATTGAGAAGAAAGTTGATGGGCGAAAGATGAAGATGTACCATCGTGAAACTGATTCTTTAAAACTAGCGGATAATGTTGATGCTATTTTTCAATGGCATGGTGAGTCACTCAATTGGCTAGAAGAATATACAAATATCAAATATCCATTTGAGAAGTTTGATTTTGTGTTGTTGCCTTCATTTCAATATGGAGGAATGGAACATCCAGGATCAATATTTTACAAAGCCTCCTCTTTATTGTTAGGTAAAACCAATACAGTCAATCAACAAATAGGAAGGGGAAGATTAATAGCTCACGAAACGGCTCATATGTGGTTTGGTGATTTAGTGACCATGCCTTGGTTTGATGATGTATGGCTTAAGGAGGTCTTTGCCAACTTTATGGCTGCTAAAATAGTGAGGCCAAAATTCAGCAAGATCAATCATGAACTGCAATTTTTGATGGCTCATTACCCTTCAGCCTATGAGGTGGACAGGACAGAGGGTACTCACCCTATTGCTCAGAATCTTGATAACTTAAAAAATGCGGGGTCTCTTTATGGTGGCATTATTTATCAGAAGGCGCCCATTGTGATGCAAATGCTTGAAAAAAACATTGGAGAAGATGCTTTTCAAAAAGGTATTAGAGAGTACCTATCTACCTATCAATTTGGTAATGCTAGCTGGGATAACCTGATTGATATAATGAACAAAAACACTAATAAGAATCTAGATGATTGGAACAATCGATGGGTGAAGTCATCTCATATGTCAGAAATCAGATATAATTTGGATATAAAAAATGACGAACTGAGGAGTATCATTATTTATGGTCAAAATCCTAAAGGAAAAGATTATTACCCACAGTCATTGATGCTTGAACTAGGAAAAGGAGATACAGTTCAAAAAATTCCTTATGCTGTAAAGCAAAAGGTAACAATAATAAAAGCCGATTCATTAATAAACCCTGAATACTTTTTCACCAACTATTCGGGAATGGGTTATGGTTATTTTTCTATGGGGCCAGCAAGTATTGATCATTATATAAAAAATATTAATAGCATAGAATCGCCTGTTTTAAGAGGAGCATTATGGATCAATATGTATGAACTAGTCTTGAGATTAAAGATTGAACCCACTCGATACCTAGATGCTATTTTGAAGTCCCTGCCTAAAGAAAAAGAACCTTTGATTATTAATTATTTAAATAGTCGCTTGCGAGAGATATTCTGGAACTTGTTGAGCGATGAACAAAGAAATAACTATTCTGCTAAAGTAGAGGGTGTTCTTTTCAATATGTCTATCAACTCTCAGAGTAATAGCCTTAGAAATGGCTTCTTTAAAACATATTATAATGTTGTCTCAACTAAAGAGGGAGTTGATCTATTATATAACCTTTGGAATGAAGAATCAGAAAATGAAATTAATTTGTCTGAGGATGATTTTATAGACATTACCTATGAACTTGCCTTGCGTATGCCTGACAGCGTTCAACAGCTTATTGATTATCAATTGAGCAGAATGAATAACAAAGACAGAATAGCTAAACTCAAGTGGGTGGCTTCGTCAGTTAGTAAGGAAGAGGCGACAAGGGATGATTTTTTTGAAACATTAAAGAATCCTAAAAACAGAGAGAATGAAGACTGGGTATTGACCGCAGTGCGCAATTTGCATCATCCACTTAGACAAAAATCAGCGGTTAAGTATATAAATCCGAGTCTTGAGTTGTTGGAAGAAATTAAACTGACAGGAGATATATTTTTCCCGAAAAGATGGCTTGATGTTACATTTTGGGGGCATCAAACAGCGGAGGCCAGTGATGTAGTTAGGCAATTTTTATACAAGCACCACGATTATCCATATGACTTGAAGAATAAGTTGTTACAATCTACTGATTTACTGCTAAGAATTGCTGAAATTCAAGAGGAGTCAAAAGCAGAGGTTGTGATAAATTAATTTTTACCTATATTTTTATTAAATATTCATTGTTTGGTTCAGTAACCTTTTATTATTTAAAGTGGTCTTTGTAAAAAGTATGAAAAAG
>CAYGNU010000516.1:0-3605 GCA_964351175.1 uncultured Roseivirgaceae bacterium
TGCCAATGCTTCTGCCCAGTACATGGCCAGATAGAAGTGACTACCTCTATTATCCAACTCATTTACAACTCTTGATGGTGATTTATCATTATCAAGGAATTTACCGGTAGCTTCATCTAAAGTATCAGCTAGCACTTGCGCTCGTTTATTTCCAGAAGCGTTAGCCAAATGCTCTAATGAAGGTGCCAAAGCCAAGAACTCTCCTAATGAGTCCCATCTTAAGTGTCCCTCTTCAACAAACTGCTGAACATGCTTAGGAGCAGAACCACCCGCACCAGTTTCAAACAATCCTCCACCATTCATTAATGGAACGATAGACAACATTTTGGCAGAAGTACCAAGTTCTAATATTGGGAAAAGGTCTGTTAAATAATCTCTTAACACATTACCAGTAACAGAGATGGTGTCCTTACCATCTTTGATTCTTTCTAAGGTATATTGAGTAGCTTCTTCAGGAGCCATGATTTTGATCTCCAAACCTGATGTATCGTGATCTTTAAGATATTTATTTACCTTTTCGATCAATTGAGCATCATGGGCTCTATTCTTATCTAACCAGAAGATTGCTGGCATTTTTGAAGCTCTAGCTCTAGTGACTGCTAGTTTCACCCAATCTTGAATAGGGGCATCCTTAGCCTGACACATTCTCCAGATATCACCAGCTTCTACCTTATGTTCTAATACTACATTGCCATATTGATCAGTAACTTTCACAACACCATCAGCAGCTATTTCAAAAGTCTTATCATGCGAGCCATATTCTTCCGCTTTCTGTGCCATCAACCCAACATTAGGAACAGTACCCATAGTTCTAGGATCGAAAGCTCCATGCTTTTTGCAGAAATCAATAGTTACTTGATAAATGCCTGCATAGCTATTATCAGGAATTACTGCCTTAGTATCTTGTGTTTTGCCATCTGCATTCCACATTTTACCAGACTCACGAATCATAGCTGGCATAGAAGCATCAATAATCACATCACTTGGCACATGAAGGTTAGTTATTCCTTTATCAGAATTTACCATGGCCAAAGCTGGTCCGTTGGCAAGACAAGCTTTTATCTCTGCTTCAACTGCAGCCTTCTTGTCAGCAGGCAAATCAGCAATCTTAGCAACTACATCTCCAAAACCATTCTTAACATCAACACCTACAGATTCTAAGTCTGCACCATATTTATCAAAAAGGCTTTTGAAATATGTTTTTACAGCATGACCAAAAATAATAGGATCCGATACCTTCATCATGGTAGCTTTCATATGCAATGAAAGCAGAACCCCTTGCTGTTTAGCATCTGCAATCTCCTTTTCAAGAAATGAAACCAATGCCTTTTTACTCATCACAGTAGCGTCAATTACCTCCCCTTCTTTAAGCGTAATTTTATCTTTTAAGACGGTAGTGTTACCGCTGTTATCAACCAGCTCAACTCTTACACTTCCGGCCTTACTTACCGTCACAGACTTTTCATTAGAGTAGAAATCTCCTCCATTCATATGAGCCACATGAGTTTTTGAGTCCCCTGACCAAGCGCCCATTCTATGTGGGTTTTTCTGCGCGTATTGCTTTACAGCGCGTGGAGCTCTTCTATCAGAGTTGCCTTCACGCAATACAGGATTTACTGCACTTCCTTTAATTTTATCATATCTTAATCTTGCCTCCTTCTCTGCATCTGTTTTAGGCTCATCAGGATAATCAGGCACTTTATATCCTTTTGACTGTAGCTCTTTAATAGCGGCAGACAATTGTGGAATTGAAGCACTAATGTTTGGTAATTTGATGATATTGGCTTCTGGAGTTTTTGCTAAATCACCAAGTTCGGTAAGTGCATCCCCTACTTTCTGATCATCAGCTAAGTATTCTGGAAATACTGCCAAAATACGGCCTGCTAGGGAAATGTCTCTTGTCTCAACTTCTACCTCTGCCGGTTTGGTAAATGCCTTAATAATTGGCAAGAATGAATGTGTAGCAAGGGCAGGCGCCTCATCCGTAATGGTGTAAATAATCTTTGAAGTCTTTGTCATTATTTTACGATTTAGAACAGCCATCAAAATATGGCTATTTTGAATATATTGTGATGTTTAAATAGTCAAGTTGAAAGATTGCGAATTTAGCAAAAAGCTGATTGCATATGAAGCTTGGATGCACTTAAATTGATGTAAACAATAACAGATTGGCTACATTGTCGTTTAAATAGAACGTTAAAGATTCCAACACTATGATCCAGATTCTATATTTAGTCATTTTAACCAACTGGTTTTCACCAGCACCTACCCATGAAGTTGATGTTTGTCTTAATGCTGACGAACAAAAGCTCTATGAGATGATGAATGCGTATCGCAAAAAGAAACGATTAAAACCTATTCCCTATTCTGCTAAACTATCGATGGTAGCACAAATACATGCTAAAGATCTGGCAGACCATTTTGACTTTTCAAAAGTTGACAAGTGCAATCCGCATAGCTGGTCAGATAATGGCGACTGGAGCTCATGCTGCTATACCAATGACCATAAAGCCGCTCAGTGCATGTGGGACAAGCCAAGGGAGATTGCAGGGTATGAGGGTGATGGATATGAGATCGCCTACTACAGTTCTGCTGGCGCCACTGCAGAGCAAGGCCTTGAAGGCTGGCAAAAGAGTCCATCTCACAATCCGTTGATTGTAAATTCAGGCATGTGGAAAGATATTGAGTGGAAAGGCGTTGGTATCGGTTTTTACAAAGAATATGGTGTTGTATGGTTTGGCCGTGAAGCTGACGAGCAGAATAATATTGTGAGTTGTGAGTAGATAAAGATTGAAAGGTTAATCCTATTTCTTTACCTCAGTTTTCGCCTTTAATACCTCAAGCCTAGAACCAAAATTAACTTCTAAGCCAGGATAGGCATTTCTTAACGAATCAATAGCATTCTCGTCAAATTCTGATTGCCACAGATAAAGTGATTTTAGGGATTTAAATTTTTCTATCTCTCCAATCAAGTTATTATCGACCTTGGTTGTATGCAAATTAAGGACTTCTAAATGCGACAATTCTGTCAATGAACTTATATCTGTTATCGGATTACCATGTAGGTCCAATCTTACAAGATTTTCAAAATCTGCAACCCCTTCTATGGTGCTATCATCAGCTGCTGCATTACTAAAGTCTAGCCAAATGATATGTTCCTTAACTGTGCTTAATAACTCTAACTTTTCTTTCGTTAAACTATCTAAGGCTTTTACATCTAATAGATTTAATGTACCTGATAGTTTCTTTACAAGGAAGCCATTGTCTTTCAAGTCACTCAATATATCTTGAGAAATTGCAGGTAGTTTTAGTTTTTCATAAAACGGCTTCTTATTAGCATCTAACCCGATATTTTGTTGAATATTTCTTTTAACTTCTTGAGATAATCTGTCATCAGTAATTGCTAGTGAGGCATCTAACTTCTCATCGATCCAAGCTTGTAATATTAATGTTTCAGTAAAGCTGAGTGGCAATCCATTGGGCGGCATAAACTTCCTGTCATTAGGATCCATAGTTACACGTTTATACAACTCACTTTTAAATGAGTTAACAGAAACTACCAAATCGCCATTCTCGCCCCGTGTGTGTTAGGGGTGGAAGTGGGG
>CAYGNU010000517.1:0-3601 GCA_964351175.1 uncultured Roseivirgaceae bacterium
ATGTTGAACTATATAATAAGTTGCAAGATACCAAAAAGGCCGTATCACATAAATTTGATGTTTTCTGCTTTGAAAATGTAAAAGATGCGTTTTGGGAAACAATACTAAAATCCCCAACACCTGAAGATAATTCAAAAATCCAGCAGCTCCGTGAAGATGTCCAGCATGAAGATTTGGCAACAATCATTTATACTTCAGGAACAACAGGAACGCCAAAGGGAGTAATGCTATCTCACAAAAACATTTTGTCTAACTCCAAAGCAGTTGTTGCTATTTTTCCAATAAGTGGTGCAGGGTATCGAACACTTAGTTTTTTGCCTCTTTGCCATATTTTTGAGAGAACGGCTACTTATGCTTATATGCAAATGGGAATATCGATCTATTATGCTGAAAGCATGGATACCATTGGCGATAACTTAAAAGAAGTAAAACCTCACTTTTTTGCAACTGTACCAAGACTGCTTGAGAAGGTCTATGATAAAATAGTGGCGAAAGGGTACGAGTTGAGTGGCATCAAAAAGAGCCTGTTTTTTTGGGCATTGAAATTAGGAGATAAGTATGAGCCTAACTTAAGCCATAGCTTGAATTATAAAATTCAATTGGCCCTGGCCAATAAAATTATCTTTAGTAAATGGCGTGAGGCTTTAGGAGGGAATGTCCAATTCATAGTTTCTGGTGCAGCAGCGCTACAACCGAGATTAGCAAGAGTATTTTGGGCTGCACAAGTTCATGTTTTAGAAGCCTACGGTCTAACTGAAACTTCACCCGGAATTAGTTTTACAAGAGATGATCCTCAAGATGTTAGAATAGGATGTGTCGGACCGATGCTTCCTGAAGTAGTAGTGAAAATTGCAGAAGATGGCGAAATTCTGGCTAAAGGACCTAATATTATGATGGGTTACTATAAAAGACCAGATGCAACAGCTGAAGTGATTGATAAAGAGGGCTGGTTTCACACCGGTGATATTGGCGAGATTGTTGAAAACCGATATTTAAAAATTACGGATAGGAAAAAGGAAATATTCAAAACCTCTGGTGGTAAATACATCGCCCCTCAACCAATGGAAAACAAATTCAAAGAATCTGTGCTTATTGAACAAGTAATGGTAGTGGGCGAAAGTGAAAAATTTCCGGCAGCATTGGTAGTTCCATCTTTTGATGGCCTTAAAGAGTGGTGTCATAAAAAGGAAATTCCATATACAACCGATAAGGAGATGATTACCAATGAAAAAGTTCTTAAAAAATTTGAAAGAGAAAGAGAGCGCTATAATGCTGACTTTGCGCAGTACGAAAGAATCAAAAAAATAAAATTATTGGCTGAGCCTTGGACAATTGAGGGAGGAGAGTTAACACCAACATTGAAATTGAAAAGGAAAAATATAATGGCCAACAATATTGATGCGATTAGCGAAATCTATAAGGAATGATCATCGGAATTGGAGGTGTTAGTAGATCAGGAAAAACCTCCCTTGCAGTTTCATTAAAATCTAAGCTTGTTGATGCCGAAATTCTCTCTCTAGATGATTATCCCAGTAGCCGAGAGAATTTCACTTTTATAAAAAACACTGTTGATTGGGAACACCCATCTTCGTTAGACTTTAATAGAATAATTGAAGACATAAATCTTCTGAAAAATAAACATGAAATAGTAATCGTTGAAGGCATTTTTATTTTTCACCATTCTGTGCTAAAGAGATTAATAGATAAATTCATATTTATTAATCTTGAAAAGTATGTGTTTCTTTCTAGGAAAAAGGAAGACGGCAGGTGGGGATATGTACCAGCCTGGTACAGAGAACATATTTGGGAAAGCCACTTACATTATGGGGCCAAATCATTAGACTGCAAAATATTTGAGTTAGATGGAGCTGAAGAATTTGATTATGAACAAGTACTAGATTTCATAAAGTGTTAATTTTTGAATCTTAAAAAAATTGGAGAACTAAGTCAAGTCTAATGATCTGACTTAGTGGCCAATGAGCTATTCATTTTTCAAAGAATCTACAGGATTACTAATAGCAGCTTTAATAGACTGATAACCTACTGTGATCCATGCTACTACAAAAGCTGATACACCGGCAATCATAAAAATCTCAAAACCTAGGGTAATACGATAAACATAACTGTCTAGCCAACTATTGATCGCCCACCATGAAATGGGTACGGCAATTACAAATGCAATTAGTACGAGTTTTGTAAACTGCTTTGAAAGCATCATGACTATTTCCTGAACTGATGCACCCAATACTTTTCTAATTCCAATTTCTTTAATACGCTGTTCAGCCATGAAAGCGGCTAAGGCGAAAAGACCAAGACATCCTATAAATATTGCCAAGCCTGAAAATATGCTAAATAAATCTCCCAGCTTAGTTTCTGACTTGTACATCTTGTTAAATTGATCATCTAAAAAAGTATAGTTAAATGGCAATCCATCGGCAAACTCATTCCATTTTGCTTCGATCATGCCAATGGATGATTGGTAATCATCAGTATTTAATCGGACAGACAATATGCCAGTACTTCTATCCATACATAGAGCGACTGGACCTATATTTTGTTTCATCGATTCAAAATGAAAGTTTTTTACAACCCCAATGATTTTATAATTTACGAATTTGTCGTTGATAACGCTTCTAGTATTTTGATCGAAATAATAAGTCTGAATCCATTTGCCATCTAGATTCTCAAAACCAAACCTACGCATCGCTTCTTCATTAAATATTAAGCTTACCGAATCTGAAGCTAACTCTTCATTGAAATTTCTACCAGCAATTAATTCCATGTCAAAAGTTTGGATATAATCTTGATCCACCTCCCACATCTGTAAACCAACTGTATTATTTTCATCAGGGCTTTTTCCTTTCTCCCAATAGGTATTGTCATTTCTGTTGTATCCGTTTACTGGAATAAATCCACTATACGTGCAAGAGGATACCGGAGCTAGATTTTCAATTTCTTGTTTAAAAGCATCTCGTTTATCTCCAAGCATGTACGGATCATTTACCATCACTACTTGATTTTTATTGAATCCAATTTTCTTATTTTGAATGTAATCCAATTGGCTTTTTATGGCTAATGTTCCGATAATCAAAATTATGCTGATAAAAAATTGAAATACAACCAAGGCGCTTCTGATCCCAGAGCCTCCACCGTTCGTACTAAGTTTTCCTTTAAGTGTATTAATTGGCTGAAAAGAACTAAGGAAGAATGCAGGGTAGGTGCCAGCTAGAATACCAATGAAAAGTGCGAAGCCAAATAATGAAAGATAGAAACCTAAATCATTTGGAAAAGTCAACGATCGGTCGGCAAGATGATTAAATATTGGCAATATTATGGAAGCAATTGCACAGCCAATGACAATAGCTATGATACTTATAATTATAGATTCTAGTAAGAATTGTCTGATCAAGTGTGATTTTACAGATCCAAGGGCTTTTCTTATTCCAACTTCTTTTGATCTGTTAGCAGAGCGAGCCGTTGATAAATTCATAAAATTAATACAGGCTAATCCAATAATGAAAATAGCGATAGCCATAAACAAATACACATTATCTTCGCTCCCCATTTAAGATATATCAATTGTATAATCAGAAGTAAGATA
>CAYGNU010000518.1:0-3598 GCA_964351175.1 uncultured Roseivirgaceae bacterium
TGTGATATTATAATGCTTGCCATCAGCAGATAGTACTGCTTTAGTTTTTCCTGAGTTGGCATCCGAACCCGAATCCGGCTCGGTTAAGCAGTAAGCTGCTTTCCATTTACCTGT
This sequence comes from uncultured Roseivirgaceae bacterium, assembly GCA_964351175.1. Taxonomy (GTDB): domain Bacteria; phylum Bacteroidota; class Bacteroidia; order Cytophagales; family Cyclobacteriaceae; genus Fulvivirga. Next base: position 115 of record CAYGNU010000518.1, read on the forward strand.
CGCAAGATTTGGTAAATACTTTTTCTTTTGGTCTTCGTTACCATAATATAGAATTGGCAATGTGCCTATTCCAGTATGGGCAGAAATAGCAACGGCAAATGAATGTGCAGCGCCAAATACTTCCGCCACTAACATGGAGGTATTGAAGTTCATTCCAAACCCGTCATAACTCTCAGGCACACTTGTTCCCAAAAGTCCAAGCTCACCAGCCTTGTCCAATAAAGATGGCATAAGGTCGGGATTTTTCATTGAATCAATTTCATCTAGCCTAGGGTGAATCTCTTGAACAATAAAATCATGACAAGTTTGAGCAATCATCTTTTGCTCTTCACTCCATTCTTCAGGAATAAATATATCCTGAGCTGCGGTCTCTCTGATTAAAAATTCTCCGCCTTTGATGCTAGTTTTAGTTGCAGTAGTTTCCATTATAGTATTGTATATTTTTTATTCTAATAAGTCTTAATTCAGTAATTCATAGATACCAGCAACTCCTTGTCCCCCACCTACACAAGCTGTCACCATACCATACTTCTGCTTTCTTCTTCTCATTTCATCAAAAAGCTGAATAGAAAGCTTAGCGCCAGAACAGCCAAGAGGGTGACCCAAAGCAATAGCACCACCATTTGGATTTATTTTTGATGGATCAAGACCCAATGTTCTTATGACAGCTAATGATTGAGCAGCAAAGGCTTCATTTAATTCAATTTGGTCAATATCATCTTGCTTTAATCCAGCAATTTTCAAGGCTTTTGGAATTGCAGCTACAGGTCCAATTCCCATAATTCGAGGTTCAACCCCTGCAGCAGTATAACTTACTAATCGAGCTATCGGCTCTAATTTTAATTCTTTCACCATTCTTTCTGACATTACCATTACAAAAGCAGCACCGTCAGAAGTCTGGCTAGAGTTACCAGCAGTTACAGATCCGCCTGCAGCGAAAACTGGTCTTAATTTTCCAAGGGCTTCTACTGTTGTATCTGGCCTTACACCTTCATCAGTATCCACAACATATTCTCTAGTTTGCTTTTTTAAGTTGGCATCTAGATAGGTTTCCTTTACAGTAATTGGTACAATCTGATCTTTAAAGTTTCCATTCTTTAAGGCTGCAGTTGCCTTAACATGAGATTGATACGAAAATTCATCCATATCTTCCCTAGAGATATTATAATCTTTAGCAACCTGCTCAGCAGTAAGACCCATACTTGTATAGTAATCAGGGTTTTTTGTTGTTATCTCATAGTTAAGTGCGGTTTTATAACCCATCACCGGTACCATAGACATTGATTCAGTACCACCTGCTATTATACAATCCGCCTGACCAGCATGAATTCTTGCTGATGCAATATTTATGGCCTCAAGACCCGATCCACAGTACCTATTAATCACCATTCCTGGCACCTCAATAGGAAGAGATAAAAGGGCAATAATTCTTCCCATTTGCATTCCTTGTTCAGCTTCCGGTACAGCATTGCCAACTATTAAATCATCAACTCTTTTCGGATCAAATCCATCAACAGAATTAACCAAATGCTTAATAACATCTGCAGCAAGGTTATCAGGTCTTGTAAACCTAAATCCGCCACGTCCAGCTTTACCAACCGCTGATCTAAATCCTTTTACTATATATGCATTCATTTCTTTATAATTTTTGTAGTGAGTAGTCAGACATTAGTAGTCAGACTTTTGAATCAATTGTTTCTTTTAAACGAAATATCATTTTCTGTACCTCGATAATTTTAGTATCTATTAATTGAAAATCATCATGTTTGACATATGTCAAATTATTAGCAATAGTCAATTGAGTAGCTAATTCAACAGCTTTATTCCAAACCTTTAATTCCTTGTAATTGTGCATTTTCTATACTCTTGTCTTACTACTCTATACTGAATACTAATTCTAGTTTCTTAATGGTTTACCAGAAGTCAAAATACTCTGAATTCTTTCCAAGGTCTTCTTTTCTCCTGTTAAAGACAAGAAAGCTTCTCTTTCAAGGTCAAGAAGATATTGCTCCGTTACTTCTTGTGGATAAGATAAATCTCCACCACACATTACATAAGCAATCTTGTTAGCAATTTTCAAGTCGTGATCTGAAATGTAATTCCCCATTTTCATGCCGTTAACACCTGCCATGAAAAGGGCCATCCCTGTTTTACCTTGAACTTTGATATTACTGGCCTGAATTGGCATCGTATAACCAGCATCAGCTAATTCAATAACCGCTGATTTTGCGTCTGCTATCTGTCTATCTTTATTAACACTGATTCTATCTTGTGCTCTCAAAATATGCATTCCTCTGGCTTCTTCCGCTGATGTAGCAACTTTAGCCGTAGCAATGTTCATAAAAGCGTTTTGTAAGGCATTCAATTCAACATCACCAGTTTCAAGAGCATCAGAAACTCGTTTTGTCAATTCTTTGGTTCCGCCTCCACCAGGTATCAAACCAACACCAACTTCAACTAGACCAATATAGGTCTCAGCCGCTGCTTGTATCATGTCTGCATGCATAGACATCTCACATCCGCCACCAAGCGTAAGTCCGTGTGGTGCCACCACAACAGGCACTGATGAGTATCTAACTCGCATCATTGTATTTTGGAAATGACGAATCATAAAATCAACTTCATCAAACTCTTGTTCAATGGCATACATAAATACCATTCCAAGGTTTGCTCCCGCGGAGAACTGTGCTCCTTGATTTCCAATAACTAATCCTCGATAATCCTTCTCGGCCATATCGATAGCCTTATTAAGGCCTTCCATAACTTCACCACCTAGTGTATTCATCTTGGTGTGAAATTCTACATTCAATACTCCATCTCCTAGGTCGAAAATAGTAGAACCTGAGTTACTCCAGATAACATTACTCTTTCTTATATTATCAAGAATAATATAAGACTCCGCACCTGGTACTGGTTTGTATGATTTTGAAGTAATGTCGTAATAGTGTCTTACGCCATCTTTAGCCATATAGAATGAAGTAATACCGGCTTTGAGCATGTCATAAATCCAATCATTTGGCTTATAACCCATCTCCTCCATTTTGGCAACAGTCTTTTCAACGCCTACAGCATCCCATGTTTCAAAAGGACCAACTTCCCAACCAAATCCTGCACAAATCGCATCATCTATTTTATATAGTTCGTCTGCTATTTCAGGAATTCTGTTAGAAACGTATTTAAAGAGTGCGTAGAATGAATCTCTATAAAACTCACCGGCCTTATCTTTACCAGCAAAAAGTGGTTTGAATCTTTCCTTTAAATTGTCAATTGGTTTGGTCGCTTCAAGCGTTGCAAAAGAAGCCTTTTGTTTAGGGCCATATTCCAATGTCTCAAGGTTAAGTGTAAGTATCTCCGTCTTACCTTTAGCATCTTTTGTTTTCTTGTAAAAACCCTGACCTGTTTTATCACCGAGCCAGTTTTTATCCATCAGTTTACCTACTTCTTCTGGCATTTGAAAGGGGTCGCGGGCCGCCGCATTGGGCGG
>CAYGNU010000519.1:0-3588 GCA_964351175.1 uncultured Roseivirgaceae bacterium
TAAAACCAACAAGCGTAAGGTTACGATTGAAGAAGCCAGAATGATTTTGATAGAAGAAGAATCTTCTAAACTTATCGACATGGATGAGGTGAAGGACCTGGCTATTCAAAGAGCGGAAAACACAGGTATCATCTTTATCGATGAGATAGATAAAATAGCCAAAAGTGGTGGGGGTAAAGGTGGAGCAGATGTTAGCCGCGAGGGTGTACAGCGAGATCTATTACCAATAGTTGAAGGCAGTACCATCAACACTAAGTATGGAGTTATAAAGTCGGATCATATATTATTTATTGCTGCTGGAGCATTTCATGTGGCAAAGCCTTCTGATTTGATTCCCGAACTGCAAGGTAGGTTCCCGATTAGAGTGGAACTGGAAAACCTGACTAAGGATGACTTCTTCCACATTTTAAAAGAGCCAAAAAATGCTTTGACAAAACAGTATACTGCACTGCTTGAGTCAGAAGATGTTGAGCTGTCCTTTCAGGAAGATGCCTTGGAAGAGCTGGCAGAAACGGCCTTTAACATTAACACTGAGGTCGAAAATATTGGAGCACGCAGACTTCATACTGTAATGAGCCAGCTACTCAATGAATTTTTATTTGATGTGCCAGATAAAATAGGCCCTAATGCAAAGATTGTTGTGAACAGGGAACTGGTAAGAGAGAAATTACAAGGTTTGGTTAAGAATAAGGACTTAAGCGAGTTCATATTATAAAAGTGAAATTAGCGAGTGTTTGTGCTATAATTATCCTGTTATTGGTCTCTGAAACATCAGATGCACAAACCTCTTATTTTGATTCCTTAAGGCAGGCAAAGAAAGTCAGGTATGACTCTGCCAGGAAGGATTATATTCAAACCTGGTCTGATAAGTTTTACATAAAACCCATCTTGACTGTCAGGTTCCTTAACCTGATAATAGATGATGAGAACAGACGAGCGAATGAAATTGTATACAGTCCCAGTTCGAACAACTTCTTTGGATTTGGCTTGTATGCTTTTGACCTGGGTGTAGAACTGTCTTTTAAACTTCCTCAAAATGAGGAGGAAACTCCAAGGGAAATTTTTGGTGAGACGGAATCCTTTGATTTTCAAACTAATATTTATGCTAAAAAGTGGGGTGCAGACATCTCTTTCCAGAGATATAGCAGCATGTATATGGAAGATCCGGCAAGTCATTATGCCGATTGGATTCCGGGTGACCCATACCCGATTCGGGAAGACCTCGCATTGAGGTATTTCCAACTCAATGGTTTCTATTTGTTCAACCACGAGCGATTTTCTTTGCGATCTCCCTATGTGCAAGCAGATAGGCAATTGAAAAGGCAAGGGTCGTTTTTGCTTTCTATGTTTGTATCATCGTTTAGTTTTAGTGCAGATTCAACCCTAATTCCAGAAAGCGCAAAGGTACTTTATCCTGAAAATGAGGAATTCAGAATGATGCGAACTACTACACTGGCCTTATTGCCGGGTTATACGTATACACTTACCAAAAACCACTTTTATGTCAATGCTTCATTCTCTTTAGGCCCTGGGCATTTATGGATAAAATATAATCGTGGAGAATTCGAGAGAGAAGATATTAAATTCAGGCCGGTACTTGGGCTGCGTGGAGCTGTAGGCTACAATGGCGAAAAGTTCTTTGCTGGCATTACCACCAATGCAAAAATTGTTTCTACCAAGATTGACAACCTCAATGTCAATAGCCGTTCAGGTAATATCAAATTCTTTTTTGGCGTCAGACTTCAAGAGTTTGGAGTGCTTAAAAAGGAACTTTTTTGAAATACTAGTGCTCATTTTGTAAATTGAACAATAGCATTATTACCTTGTTGTTTTTTCGATAACGTTTTATGAAAGAAAATGGATAATGAATTTGTTAACATTTATGATGAGGTCTTTGAAAAGATAAAAGACCTTGAGAGCGATGTAATTCATACTCATATAGAAAGACTTAAAGAACTTGACAAACTAATTCCTCCTAGTGCAATGTTCTTTTGTGTGACAAATACTACAAAGCATTCATTTGAGTTTGTTAGTAAAAACTTTTTTTACGCTACTGGCTTAGATATAAAAAAGATGTCTGAGGAGGGAATGACCTATTGGTGGAGTAGACTTCACCCAGAAGAGGCAGAATTATGGTTAAAAGCACTTGGTGAACTAATGACATTTACCCTTGCTGAAGTTCCGTTTGAAGATCGAAAGCGAGTAAGTTATATCTGGAACTATAGTATAAGAAACAATAATGATCAATACTTAAACATTACCCAGCATACTACTCCTATGTATTTTGATGATGATGGTAAACCTGTGATAGGGTTAGCTCATTATTCTGTAACAGGAAGTGCTGAAAGGTTGCCTATCAAGGCTTCAGCGCTGATTCTTAATGGTAATGACGAATATGAGACCATTTACTTTAAAAATCATTCACAAAAATTATTAGAGAATACTTATAGCAATAGGGAACGGGATGTGTTAAGGTTAATTTCGAGAGGTCATGACAATAAAGAAATAGCCAAAAGGCTATTTTTGAGTGAGCATACCGTAAATACACATAGAAAGAATATAATGGCAAAAAGCAATTGCAAAAATTTTACAGAGTTGATTGCCAAATGTGTTAGAGAAGGACTTTTGTAGAATAGCAACCATTCAATAAGGAAACACCTTCAAATCTAGATGATAATTAGATGATTTCTTATTATTTATTACATCCATTGGTTTGTTAGATATAAGTTCATCATCATTGAACTAACATTAAAACCAACAACCAACTATCTAATGAAGCTTTTTAAACATGAAAAGCTTGTAATCACCAAAGAAGAAATAAATGGCGTAGAATTTATCAAAGAAGTCTGGTCTGGCGTACTATCAACTACCATTTTTCACAAGCTGGTACTTGAATCGCTTAAAATATATAGAGAACAGGTGTCTTTGATTAAAGGTGATAACAAGAGATTTTTACTTTTGGCAGACGTATCCAAACTTGAAATTATAAGTGCTAAAGACATAAAATGGTTAATTGACGAAGTCAATCTTGAATATGAGAAAATAGGATTCACCGAACAGGCTGTAATTGTTCCTAAGTCTCAAGTGGCTCAAACTACCGTTTCTGATTATGAGGGTGTAACTGGCAGTTTCAACACGAAACTTTTTTCAGAAGAATTGAGTGCTTTAAGATGGTTTTTATCCCTTTTGGAGAATAATTAAAATGTCTTTTTTGGATAATCAAAGAAAGCTAAGTGACCACTGCCAAAGCTAAGTTTTGACCAGTTTTTAAGGTCAAAATCAATGGCAACAATCCCGCAAGTAGGAATATTGTAAATTTCTTTATTTGAAAGAGAACAAGCGAAGTCTGTAAATCCAGGGTTGTGACCAAATAGCATAAGTGAATTAACATCGTCATGAGTATTTTGGACTACTTTCAATAACGTTCCCTCACTAGCATGATAAATTGATTGTTCAAGGATAATTTTATGCGGATCATAACCAATCTTCTTAGCAATCATTTGACTGGTGGTATAAGCTCTTTTGGCAGGACTACTGATAATGAGGTCTGGAATAATTTTTTTATGCGCTAGTCTATCACCCATTTTT
>CAYGNU010000520.1:0-3584 GCA_964351175.1 uncultured Roseivirgaceae bacterium
TAATCTCTCCTAGAGCTTACGTTTCAAAGTATGCACAAATTTCTGAAGGAACAATTGTCATGCATGATGGCCTTGTTAATGCTGGAGCAAAGATTGGCAGCAATTGTATTATTAATAATAAGTCATTAGTTGAGCATGACACTGTTATTGGAGACCACTGCCATATTGCAACAGGTGCAATTGTTAACGGTGGCTGTATTATTTCAGATGAATGCTTCATTGGAAGCCAAAGTGTTTTAAAGGAAGGTATCAAACTTGCCAAGGGAACAATTATTCCTGCTGGTTTTTTTAAACGGAAAGAAAATGAATAATACTTTTATTATAGCAGAAGCAGGCGTTAACCATAATGGTGATATCACTTTAGCTAAGAAATTAATTGACGCTGCAAAAGATGCTGGTGCAGATGCTGTTAAATTCCAAACTTTCAAAGCAAGTAGTTTAGTAAGTCAGCAAGCACCTAAGGCCGCATATCAAATACAGAATACGGACAAAAATGAAACTCAATTAGAGATGATCAAAAAACTTGAACTATCAGCCGACGACCATCTGTTACTTCAAAAGTATTCTCAGGATAATGAAATCACTTTTCTTTCATCTGCTTTTGATCTCGAAAGTATTGATTTCCTAGAAAGTATTGGTATGGATATTTACAAAATCCCTTCAGGAGAAATTACAAACCTTCCTTACTTAAAAAAAATTGGGTCTTTAAATAAAGAAATAATACTATCAACAGGTATGGCAACTTTAGAAGAGATTCAAATAGCCCTTTCTATATTACAAGATTCAGGAGCATCAAAAGAGAAAATAACAGTCCTTCACTGTAACACCGAATATCCAACTCCAATGCGAGATGTAAATCTCAATGCAATGAATACAATTAAGCAGAAGCTTGGTGTAAGCATTGGTTATTCCGATCATACTCTTGGAATCGAAATCTCAATCGCTGCAGTTGCTCTTGGAGCTAAAGTTATTGAAAAACACTTTACGCTTGATAGAAACTTACCGGGACCTGACCATAAAGCGTCACTGGAGCCAATTGAACTAAAGAAAATGGTTGATTCCATTAGAAATATAGAAATGGCCTTAGGTAATGGTGAGAAAACTCCATCTGAGTCAGAGAAAAAAAATACTATAGTTGCCAGGAAGAGTATTGTGGCAAAAACTAATATTAAAAAAGGCGAACTTTTAAGTGAGAAAAATATAACAACAAAAAGACCTGGCAGTGGAATTAGTCCTATGAAATGGGAAGAAGTTTTGGGACAAAAAGCAATTAGGGGTTTCTCAAAGGATGAGTTAATAGAGTGTTGAATCTTTGTATTGTGACAGGCTCCAGGGCCGAATATGGACTTTTAAAGCCCATAATCTCAAAAGCTTTTATCGATGAAGATATTCAGCCGCATCTTGTTGTAACAGGGACTCACCTTGAAGAGAAGTTTGGGTACACTATTGACGAAATACATGATGATGGATTTCAAATTGCACATGAAATAAAGACTGATCTACAAACAGACTCAACTCATCATACCCTCAAGGCACTTGCTTCAACCATAGAAAAATTCTCTATATATTTTTCAAAGAATAAACCAGACCTTTTACTTATACTTGGTGATCGTTTTGAGATTTTAGGCGTGGTCCAATCTGCTTTGTTTCACCAAATTCCTATTGCTCATATCCACGGTGGAGAAATTACGGAAGGAGCTTTTGATAATAATATCCGACATGCCATTACTAAGTTTTCACATCTGCACTTTACCTCAAACGAGGAACACAAACGAAGAGTTATCCAAATGGGAGAACAACCTGAGCATGTTTTTAATGTTGGTGCGCCTGGTTTGGAAAATATAAGTAATATGAATTTTTTTGACAAAAAAAAATTAGAAAATGAATTAGGTATAAATCTGAATGAAAAAATTCTTTTAATAACTTTTCACCCTACAACATTGGAAAGCAACGATTCAGGCATTGCTGCAATTGAATCCCTTGTCCAGGCCCTTTCATACTTTAATGATTTCAGTCAAATAATTACAATGCCTAATGCCGACCCTGGGCATAAAAAAATTATGGATGCTTGGAATAAATATGTGGAATCAAATAATAATGTAAATATTTTTAAAAGCTTAGGTCTTAAGAGGTATTTGAGCTTAATGAAAATTTCAAGTGTCGTTATCGGCAACTCCTCTAGCGGAATTATTGAAGCTCCATTTCTCAAAGTTCCAACTGTAAATATAGGACAAAGGCAAAAAGGACGGTGCTGTGCCACGTCTATTATTCATTGCGAAGCTATATCTATTAATATCCAAGAGGCCATCAAAGAAGCACTATCTTCAAAAATGAATAAAATTACCAATAATTCCAGGTCTTTATACGGAGATGGACAGACCAGCTCAAAGCTTATCTCAATCTTAAAGCAAGATATACTCGATGGGATTATCCAAAAGAAATTTTATGATATAAAACAATAGCAATAATGAAAAACTGGAAAAAAACCCTTATTCAATCTAACTCAAACCTCAAAGACGCTTTAAATTCTTTGGAACAAAGTGGCTTACAAATTGTTTTAATTATTGATGATAGCAATAGACTAGAAGGTGTCGTTACAGATGGAGATCTCAGAAAAGCCATGCTCGGAAGTTTTAACCTCGAGAGCTCCCTTTCTGAGTTTATGAATAAAAACCCGATTACTGTAAATCAAAGTATGCCTGAGAGCGATATTTTTGACCTCATGTCATCAAAAATGATTATGCAAATACCTATTCTTAATAACGAGAGAGAAGTTATAGGTCTTAGAACAATTGAAGAGCTTTTAAGAAACAATGAAATAAAAGAAAATCCTGTTATTCTAATGCTTGGAGGACTTGGTTCTAGATTGAAAGATCTCACAAAGAACTGCCCAAAACCAATGCTAAAAGTTGGAGACAAACCAATAATAGAATCCATTATCGATAATTTTCATGCTCAAGGATTTAGGAATTTTTATTTTTGTGTAAATTATATGCATGATGTCTTTAAAGAGTATTTTGAAGATGGAAAAAAATGGGACGTTTCAATTAAATATATTACTGAACCTAAAAGACTTGGAACAGCGGGCGCTTTATCTCTTATAAATGATAAAATCGAAAAACCTTTTATCGTAATGAATGGGGATATACTCACAAAAACAAACTTCACTCGTTTACTAGAGCACCATGAAAGATGCGAAGCAGTCGCAACGATGTGCGTAAAACAATATGAGCATCAAATTCCATACGGTGTTGTGAGGACTGTTGATGATAAGCTTGTCGCAATCGAAGAAAAACCAACAGAACACTATTACGTAAATGCCGGCATCTACGTTCTTGAACCCGCAGTACTTGAATTGATTCCTCAAGATGACTACTTTGATATGACTAACCTCTTTGAGTTAATGATAGATAGCAAAAAGAAAGTCTCTATTCATTCTGTTGATGACTACTGGGTGGATATAGGAAAAGTAGAGGATTTCAAACAGGCAAATCAAGACTACAAAGATATCTTTAAAAGATAATTACTAAGTATTTCCCAACTATTTCCGACCAGAGCATCATTTGAAATAATATACTTTTCTT
>CAYGNU010000521.1:0-3580 GCA_964351175.1 uncultured Roseivirgaceae bacterium
GGTCTCTCCCGTGCCAGTTCGACTCTGGCCGTGGGCACCAAGAATTCTTGAAATTTTGATTAAGTGGTTTTCAGATCCCAAGTGACGTTTAATGTCCGATTCAAAGAAGCTTAGCATTTGAAGCGTTTATATTTTTATTTTGAATTCATCTTGTTAATAAAAGAAATGAATTCTTTCTTTGTATTTTCTATTTCATCATCATTAGGCTTGAAACCGTAAGATGATAATATGATAGTGCCATATTTGTTTAAATTAACTGCTGAAACTTGAGATTCTTTCTTAAAAAGCAACTCCTTCAATTTGCTCATTGCTAAAAAATAATAAGCGTTTCGCTTATTAGAATCTACAGCGTATACAATGTATAAAACTGCATCTTTATAACTATAATATTTTTTACTAATAGTGCTCATGCTCTCATGATGTTTTTAGGTTCATCTTGTACAAGATCTAAGGGGGTTGATAATTCTGGTTGTGGAGTATTTAGCCCTTGCGCCGCAGAGTCAATACACTGGAAAGCTCGTTGGTGTTGTGGAAATTTTTCTCTTAATTCGGTTAACTTTCTATCAATACTTTCGCGTGAATTAACTTCTGTGGGTAGGGTTGCAATAATTGCATAAGCTTCAACAGGGTTACATTCTTCCATTGTTGTTCCCTCACTATTTTGCAAAGAAAAGAGATTTTCGGCTTCCATTAAAGATTTTACTCCTATTTTATGTGGCCATTTTAGAAAATCGATATAAACTGGCAATGCTGTTTCTAATAGGTAGTTTTGAAGTTTTTGTGAAAAGCGATCGATTGAATATGTCGTATCATTGGGTAATGTGTATCCATTAGATTTTCTAACGGCCTCTGTATAGGCAGAATGCGCTCTTTTATTTGTCGTTGCTATTTTATCTACTGAGCTTTCATTCCATTGTATGGTTTCTGTAATCTTTTCTGGGGTGTTTTCTATTCCTAACGTAGTTAATAAATTTTTCATTATTAGTTCGGGTGAAATTCTCAGTAAAAAAGCTGAAACAACACTAAGTGTTTTGCCATTTTCTTGATGTAATTGTCTTGTTCTTAGTATGTTCATATGATTCGATAGGGGAGACCATGATAGACTCTCAAAATTTCCAGGTATATCCCTGCTAGTACTCTTTGTTCTACCATTTTCCAAAAAATGTACTATGTCTTCTTCTTTTTCCCAGATTTTATTATCGGTTAAACCTGCTTTTCCTTCCCCAAGCAAAAGGTCATTTGCCTTTCTTTTTATATAAGAATAAAATTGCAGATGTGGGTCTCTCATAATAGTTATAAAGTGCTTGGTTAAATCTGACCAATCACGCCAGTCGTCATTGTCAAACCAGCGGGCATTCTCTTTTACGAGAATTTTTATTGGCCTTTTCTTTTCTTTATATTTTTTTACTTCCTCTATTATTTTTTTGCATCCTGTTTCTAAGGTCGGATATTCATGAAAAGGCTCGTAGATAGACACATCATAAACATGTGATAAGCTTCTATACAGCGCTGTAGAAGACGTTCTGGGAGGGGAATCAATGTGCGTAATTTCTACCTCTCCTGATTTAACCATCTTTTCCAATGCTTTTAGATGGAAATCTTCTGTTAATAACTTCATTTTAACCCAAGGATATTAGTAATAAGTGTTAGTTGTCCAGATAGCAGCCTATGCCTACTAACTCTTTAATAGGCGCAATCGTAGCATTCAAATTTTACAGGATTATTACAATTCTTATAGGGCGCTCCAATGACAGTGAAACCCAGTTATTTTTTGTTGTGCCGTTTCGAATTCCATCGTGAGAGATATTGCAACGCTGGGTGGTATGCTATCAAGCTGCCCGAATACATCATCTTTGTAACGTGTCTAAACGCAAAAAGAGCTGGATTTTTTTATCAAAATTGACTATTTTTAATTGGTTAACGTTTATTGCGTGAGAGTGTTTGGCAAAACATAAAAGGGTCTTTTTTAGCCTGGAGGATCGAATTGTCCTTGATGCGGCTGCTGTGGCAACTTCAATTGATGTTGTTGCCGACCAAGATGCTCATGCTTTTTCTGGTGATCATGGTGATGATCATTCAAGTGAATCGAATGTATTAGAAAATATCTCAAATAATACTGCTCCTGTTCTTACAAACCGTGTGGTGATTGTGGATGAGCGGGCGGATCCTAAGGGGGAAATTCAGCAATATCTTCGTCAGAAAAATGTAGCCGTTCATGTCATTGAGGCAGGGCAAAATGGTGTTGAGGCCATTGGTGATATTTTAGATCAATATGATGTAGTTGATACACTAGATATTATCTCACACGGTGAACAGGGGCGGCTTGAGCTTGGTGATGTTGAGCTTAGTAACGAAACGCTTGATCAATATCTGGATGAGTTAAAAAGCTGGTCGTCACATTTTAGTGATGATGCAGATATTTTGCTCTATGGCTGTGATGTAGCTTCGGGGTCAGATGGAGTTTATTTCATTGAGCGCATAGCTGAAGCAACGCAGGCGGATGTGGCGGCCTCGGATGATGTAACTGGACAGTCGGGTGATTGGGAGCTTGAGAAGCTTCTTGGTGTGGTAGATGCAAAGGAAATAATTGAGGCAGATCCGGGCTTTGCGATAGATCTTCATAGTAATAATAGCGGCGTTCCAACGGTTGAGGATGTGACTGTTTCTACGGAGCAAGGGGAGTCGGTCGATATTGAGTTGGATGGAGATGATCCTGATGCTTCGGATAGTAAGCTAGATTATCACTTTCTCTCTGTTCCTGATCCAAATACGCAGGGAGTTCTAAAGATTGGTAATAACACGCTCTCTGCTGGGGAAAAATTTGATCATGATAAGCGTGATGATATAAAATTCATTCCTCTGGATAGCTTTTCGGGAACGTTGACATTTCAATATGTAGCAGAAGATAATGATCATAAAGTAAGTGATCCTGGAACGCTTACAATTATTGTGGAATCTGATTTTGATAATCTTTCGGTGCAGGATGTTTTTGTAACAGGTGATCAGGACGGTGCTTCGCTGGCAGTGCCGCTTTTGTTGATAGGTGGTGAAAGCATAGACTCGGAAGAAAATGCCTATTTTTATTTTGTATCTCTGCCTGATCCCGATACTGAAGGTGTGCTCGTCTTTGATGGTGATAATGAAATCAATATCAATGACTATGTGTGGTATGGCGATGCCAATAAGGTTTCATTTGTGCCAGTTGCAGGTTTTTCTGGTACGGTGACATTCGATTATTTTGTGCGTCAGTATAGTGACGATAGCGAAGGGTGTGATAGTCATCAGCATCAGAGTGGCGTGGGGCATTCTGAACATCAGGGGAATGGTTATGGCCATGATGACGATGATGAATCTTATGTTGATAGTGCTGCTGCAACAATCACCATTACAATTGAGGGTGATACCGTTGCGCCAGAGGTTTACGATGTTTCGTATGAAGGTGATACGGGTAAGGCTCTATCGGTTGCGTTAAATGGGCAGGACCCCGGGCCAGATAATGATGCAGAGTTAACCTATCATTTTTTAACAGTTCCTGATGCCTCTCAAGGGGTTATTTCCTTAAATGGTGTAGTGCTTGGTG
>CAYGNU010000522.1:0-3577 GCA_964351175.1 uncultured Roseivirgaceae bacterium
CCCCATAACTGAATAAATCATACCCATATCTGTCCTCCAACCTTCTTTGTATGTAGTAAACAGCGCATTGGCTTCTTCCACTCTACTGTAATATATTTTTATTATGCTTTTAGCCCTACTAGCCGATCCTGTAAGGTTTAGCCAAAATTTATCAAACTTCCTTTTATCATCTTTTATATCTGCTAATACCAACTGCTCCTGTTTGCTGGTTATGTATTTCAAAGGTTCAACAAGCTGCTCTATGGTTGTTAGTTTTGGAAAATATTGATCTACTATTCTTAATGCGACTGCATCATTAATGGTCGTGTCAGTCATCAAGAGATAAAGGCCCTTCTTATCTAATTGCATAGAATCATTTGATGAAAATGAGGAATCAACTTTAAGCTCTTTATTCTTGAAGTCATCTCGAGTGACCATTGGAGGTAAACCAAGTGGAAAGTTCTTGTCATAATAAAAGCAGTAAGTCTTATTATCGAAAACAATTTGAGTAGGAGCTGACCAATCACCTACATACAGGTTATCTGAGCCATCATTAACAGCAAATGGTCTTTTTGCATAAATTGGAATATCGAAAGTCAGTCCAAACCCTGTTTTTCTATTTTTGATTTCTAATACTATTAATGGCTGGAGTTCCTTTACTCTAATTCTGTATTTGAAATAATGAAGATTTCCTCTGCTTTCAAGATAGATGCTGTCAATACCGTTACTATCTAATGGTATATCTGGAGCTAATTGATAACTCTCCAAATTATAAACCTCAAAATCATAATCATACAATTGATAATTGCGATTATTTATTTTTAAAGTAAAAAATAAATTTAGTGTTCCAGACTCCTCAACCAATACCTGATCAACTGTTAATTCAGCATTTGGGCTATATAAATGGCTATAATCTACCGTCTGACCCGAAGCCCGTGAAGCAATTAGTAGAATTACACATGCGATAACAATTTTTTTCAAGCTATTAATAATTGATTGTTGAATAAATAACGTTGATATGATTCAAAATAAAAAAGGGTAGGGCAATTTCCTCTCATTTACCCTACTTTTGCAAAAATTTGATGAATGAGTGTATATACTACTGAAATAGCTTCTGACAAAATTGCCTCGGATAATCCAATTCACCAAAGGTTATTGAAGGCCTATTATCTGGCGGAAGAATATATTAATGGTGACCTCTTGGAGATAGGTTGTGGTGAAGGAAGAGGTATTGAGCTTCTTAAAGGACATTGTAAGAGTTTTACCGCTATTGATAAAATTAAGCCTGTTCTTGATGAGCTGGCAACAAGATTTCCTGAAGTCACTTTTATACATGATAATATTCCGCCCTTTAATAAAATAAAAAGTGATGCTTACGATGTCATTATCAGTTTTCAAGTAATTGAGCACATCAAAAATGACAGACTTTACCTTGAAGAAATCAAAAGAGTTTTGAAACCGGGAGGTAAAGCACTTATAACTACTCCTAATATCAAAAAGACATTATCGCGCAATCCATGGCATATACGTGAATATACTGCTGATGAGCTTACCAAACTTGCTTCAGAAGTATTTGATCATGTTGAAATGAAAGGGGTAGGTGGCAATGAGAAGATAATGGAATATTATGAGAAGAATAAGAAGTCTGTTGAAAAGATCACCAGATTTGATATTTTCAATTTGCAATATAATTTGCCTGCTCCTTTACTGAGAATCCCTTATGATCTACTTAACAGGTTTAATAGGAATAAGCTTAAATCTGGTAATGATGATCTTGTTAATCAGATACATCATACCGATTATACCCTAATGGATAGTGGTGATGAAGCGCTGGATTTGTTCTTGATAGTTACAAAGTAAAAGTCCTATTAGAATCAGGGCATAAAACTATTTACCTTTTAGCTTTTCTATCTCCGCAGTAAGCTCACCTACTTGTCGCTTGGCCTCCTCTTCTGCAGTAATATCTTTTGATATAACTGCTGCCCCGATGATCTGACCATCTTCATCCTTGATAGGAAAGCACTCGGTTATTATTTTGAGCATTTTGTCTCCCACTGGTCTGTCCTCTTTGAAAGTAAGTTCCTCGCCTGCTAAAGTTCTTGTATACCGTTCTTGCCAGGTCTTCAAGCTATCTCCAGAAAGAACATCAAGAATCTTCATTCCATTTTCTAACTCAATACCATTCGATTTGAATCTATCTTTTAACGTTTTGTTAGCATAGATGATTTTGAATTTGGTATCCATGGCAAAATAGGTGTTATCAGTATTATTGACCATAGCATCAAGTACAGAACCCTTCTCTTTCATTTCAATCTCGAAATGCTTCTTCTCAGTAATATCTCTGGAGAATACCGAAACTCCAAGAATGTACCCCGACTCGTCTCTGATAGGGTTGATATAATAATCTCTATAAGTATCTTCTCCCTGAACAGAACTTTTTAGTGTAAAATTAAGCGCTTCTCCATTCAGTGCTCTGTCATAATAAGCTTGCCATTCATCCCGCACATCGCCCAACATATCTAAGGCGTTGGAGCCTTCTTGCATACTCTCATATTGCGTGCCTTTGTATCTGTCTTTAACTACCTGATTCATTATCAAGATTTTGTAATTTCTATCCATGGTGATGATAGAATCAGTAGTATTATCAATCAAGGCTTTTAGGTTAGCCTCTTTATCTCCCAACTCGGACTGCGTTCTCGCCATCTCTTCCTGAGTAGCTTGCATCTCTTCCATATTTTGACGCATCTCCTCTTCTTGAGATTGCATTTCTTCCGTCATTTGACGAGACTGTTCGAGCAATTCTTTGGTCTGCTGATTGGTTTGTGCTGAAATAATAGTTGAGGCTATACTTTCTCCTACTTTCTCTAAGTACTCAACATCATTATCTGTAAACACGTCAAAAGAAGCCATTTCAATAACTCCAACTATTTCTTCATTCGACTTCAGGGGTACTATCAACAGGCTATTTGGATTTGCAATTCCTAAACCTGAAGTAATATTGATATAACTATCTGGAACATCTGTTAAGAAAATAGCCTTCTTTTCGACCGCAGCCTGTCCTATTAGACCCTGGCCCATTTCTACTCTTCGCTCTATGTATTTTTTTCGCTCATATGCTCTGCAAGCCATCAATTCAAGGTAGGGCTCATCAGTATTTTCATCCTTTTGAATAATGAAAATACCTCCTTGATTGGCACGCATATATTTTACAAGATTCTGAATAACTTGATCACATAGCTCATTAATATTATCCGTATTATTCCTTAAAATATCTCCAATGGATGCAAGGCCTACGTTTACGAATTTCTCTTTCGATTCTCTATCAGCCGCTTCTATTAAACTCTCACGCATATTCATTAAAGACTCTCCTAGTCTATCTGCCTTCTCTGCAGCGTAACTTGCAGTCAAATTTCCTTGACTGATACTATTCGCAAAATTGATATTTGTGTCCATGAGCTCAAGCTGCTCTTCCATTCGCAAATGATTGATGCCTGACTCTCTAGTTTGCTTCCTTTGCAAATTAGACCAAAGCATACATAGAGCTCCATAAAAAAGAAGAATGCCCAAATGCATCAAGACATTAGTATAGCTTAAAGGG
>CAYGNU010000523.1:0-3566 GCA_964351175.1 uncultured Roseivirgaceae bacterium
GGATAGAATCTTTACCTGTGTCGCTTTGTTAGCAAGATCGTGGTGTTGGGCTAGCAGTGATTTTGACATTATATTTAATTTACATCGATAATTTTTTCGCTTTATTCATCATCTGAACCCCATGCACTAACGAAGCGCCACCTCTAATGGCAGCAGCAACATGAACGGCTTCCATCATCTGTTTTTCAGTTACGCCTTTCTCTAATGTATCTGATGTGTAAGCATCAATACAATATGGGCACTGAATGGCATGTGAAACGGCTAAGGCGATTAAAGATTTTTCTCTTGCTGTAAGCCCACCTTCTTTAAAAACATCTCCATAATAATCGAAAAATTTCTTCGCCAATTCAGGCTCAAAATCAGCAATGTTTCCGAATTTCTTAAGGTCCGCTGGGTCGTAATATGTCTTATCCATGTGTTAATTAAAATTTGACGATGAAGTTAAAGTATTAAACATATAAAAGGTAAAATAGATTTTGATATCTCCAATTAAGGAACGGCTATGTCATTAATAAGACATAAGCACTGTAGGATTAAAATGAATTTCTAGATGACTGGAATCGCTATTTGATATGACTTACCTCGCCTTACGCTCAAATTATCTTCGCGCAACCAAGGGTTATGCCTTTTTAATAATTTATAGTTAATGCCCTGATCCTTAGCAAATTGCACCAAGTCTTTGATGTCTGAATCAATATTGACATAACGTAATTTCTCAGACTCATATAAATGACTAGCATTAATATTAAAACCATATTTCTTCGGGTTCTGAAATATTTCTTTGATCGCCAATGCTCTGAAAACATAGCGAGAAGTTTCATCATTGAGCATCAGGTCATAATATGAATCAACTTTTTGATTATCCAATGCTCTGCCTAATCCAGACATTCCCCTATTATAGGAAGCGGCTACGTTGGTCCAATTACCAAATTTTTTATATGCCTTATTTAAATAGCTACAAGCTGCCTCGGTAGATTTTATCGGGTCATATCTTTCATCTACATCTCTATTGATTTCCAGCCCATTCTCTTTACCTGCATCCTTCCTGATTTGCCAAAATCCAACAGCATTAGCGGGAGAAACCTGATTCATGAAAGCTCCTTCTATGGCCGCTAAATATTTAAAATCTTCAGGAATTCCGTTTTTCTTTAATATTCTTTCCATCTCAGGCAGCCATTTATTTGCCCTTTTTAAAAGAAAAATTGTACTGCTATGCCAATAAGTATTAATAAGAAGCTCCCTATCTAACCTTTCACGCACATCTGGCAAATTCAAAGGAACGGGCTCTCCAGCAAATGTAAGTGTTTCGGGAAGTTGTAAAGAAATAGCATTTCTATATTCCTTATATTCTTCCAGAGGCAAGTCAACATTTTTTGGATAAAATGCCTGATTTGACAAAGTAGCTACTGCTTCTACTCCTCGCTTACTTTCGTTATATTGAATGTAAGCACAAACTAATACGAGCGTTAGCAAAGAAATAGCATGTGGAAAATATTTCATAGTGTTTGAACTTATCAACTTCATGTAACCAATAACGTTCAGTAGAATTAAAAATTCGGGGAAAGTAAATATTTAGCGTAAAATTCGTCAATTGCTGCTACTGCCTCAGTAGGGGTTTCAACTATTTTGAATAACTTAAGATCTTCTTCATTAATATTTTTTTCCTCGAGCATCGTTTTGGTAATCCAGTCCATGAGACCCCCCCAATAATCGTTACCCACCAAAATAATCGGGAACTTACCAATCTTTTTAGTCTGTATTAAGGTCATAGCTTCGAACATTTCATCAAGTGTTCCAAAGCCCCCAGGCATAACAATAAAACCTTGGGAGTATTTAACAAACATCACCTTTCTTACAAAGAAGTAATCGAAAGTAATGAGTTTATCCTGATCAATAAAGTCGTTTCCTTTTTGTTCGAATGGTAAAATAATATTTAACCCTACTGATTTTCCACCTTGCTCCTTAGCTCCTTTATTACCAGCCTCCATAATTCCAGGGCCACCACCAGTTACTACCCCGTAGCCATGCCTTACTAACTTTGACGCTATCTCTTCAGCCATTTTATAATATTTGTGATCGGGTTTAGTTCTTGCAGAACCAAAAATTGAAACACATGGCCCTATCTTGGATAACTTTTCAAAGCCCTCTACAAACTCAGACATCACCTTAAAGATGACCCACGAGTCATAACTTTTTATTTCATTCCAATCCTTTTCTTCAAAGGCTCTTAGTATTCTTTTTTCATCATCATTTAAGTCTTCCAACTTACGAATATGATCGAGCTTGGTCTTTTTCTCTGACATAGTTTAAAAAATTAATACGAGTAAACTTAAAGAATAGTACTCAGTTATTGCAATAAATCCTTTAGCGCATTTTTAAGTTCCGGAAACTTAAATTCAAATCCCAGTGATTGGATTTTTTCTGATGAAACGCGGCTACCACCTAAAACCATAGCTGCTCTTTTACCTAATATAATTTTGAGAATAAAGGATGGTACATTAGGCAAAAAACATGGTTTACCAAGTACTTCAGCAGCCATTTTTGTAATTACTTTGTTAGTTTCAGGATTTGGCCCTGCGGCATTAAACACCCCTTTTACGTCTTTATTTTCACAGGCATAAATAAACATTCTACACAAATCATCAATATGAATCCAACTCATGTATTGGTCTCCAGGGCCTAAAGGTGCTCCAACACCAAATTTTATGGGTTTCGAAAGTTCATATAATGCTCCTCCTTTCTCGCTGAAAACAATACCTATTCGCAACTTGGCTACTCTAATACCCAATGATTCAATTTCATCAACTTTTTCTTCCCACGCTTTTGTAACTGTGGCCAGAAAATCATCCCCAAAACGACTGCCTTCTTTTACCCAGACGCCTCCAGTATCCCAACCATAATAGCCAATGGCCGAAGCTGAAACAACACACTTAACTTTATGATCAATTTTAGCTAGAGTATCTTTTATTAGCTGAGTAGATTTAGTTCTACTGTCTAATATCTCTTTTTTCCTTTCAGTTGTCCATTTCTTGTCAGCTACTCCAGCTCCTGCTAAATGAATGATTGCGCTTACATTTTCAAAGGCCTTTTCGTCTATGGTGCCGGCATTTATGTCCCATTTAAAAGATTCAATGCCATTTTTTACCCCTGCAGAGCGAGATAAATATTTGACGGAATAATTTTTCGATTGGAGAATTTCGGTAAGGCGTGTACCTACAAGGCCAGTGCCTCCAGTGATTAGGATTGTTTTAGACATAAATGGTAAAGTATGACATAGTTGAAACGGGGTATTGAATCAAATGTTTATCTCAGCTATGATACGATTAAATATCAGTAAAAAAAGAAATCAGATTTTGAATTTTGTAGTTGGCCAAATTTCATCTGAACTACCTACTTAAATCAGTTAATGCGAACTATATCAAAGAAATAGTAGACATTAGAGATAGTGGAAAAATCAAACTTTTAGAAGTTATGAATAATGGTACTTAATGGTGTTCTATTTTTTTTGAAAACTTACATTTGTAGCGTGAATCAGAACCAGGTAATTTCACTCAAATATTTAAAAC
>CAYGNU010000524.1:0-2748 GCA_964351175.1 uncultured Roseivirgaceae bacterium
GTATTGATAACCAAAAAATAAGGGATTTTGGCTTTAATAGTAATGAAATTAAATCTATCGTGGTTAATCCTTTTGAAGGACAGATTCATACTGGCAAGATGATGAAATCACTGTTGGAAAAAGCATACCAGATAGGAATTACTGTTTTAACAGGGACCGAAGTCAGCTCATTTGAAGACAATGATAATGAAGTTGCAATAACTGCGAAAAATAGCATTACTGGATCAAATATAACTTTTAAGGCAGGCAAAGTAGCTGTTTGTACTAACGCCTTTACCAATAAGTTAATTACTAACCTTGATATTAAACCCGGCCGTGGCATTGTATTAATTACTAAGCCATTATCTAAACTTCCATTTCAGGGTGTTTTTCATATTGACAAGGGTTACTACTACTTCCGAAATGTGGGATCAAGAGTCATATTTGGTGGTGGAAGAAATCTTGATTTTGAAGGTGAGACCACAACTGAATTTGAAGTCAATGAAAGAATAATCACTGAACTAAAAAGACAATTGAAAGAGGTAATTCTGCCAAACACAGATTTTGAAATAGACCATACTTGGGCTGGTATAATGGCTTTCGGAGCGAATAAACAACCTATCTACCAACAACACTCTAAGAATGTATATCTAGGAGTTAGACTTGGTGGAATGGGGGTAGCCATAGGTAGTAGGATGGGAGAAAAACTAACCGAAACAATGCTCTAAATAGCTGTGATTTCATATCTTCGACATTCAAACTCAATCCGTGCGCATGGAAAATAGACATAAGGAACCATCTCTTATTCTCTCATTATTACCCATTTTATTTCTTATTACCTTATTGGCTTCCAATGTTTACATCTTTAGCGATGATTCATCTTATGGTCCAAATCAAATAGCACTCATTCTATCTGCTGCTTTTGCGGCCGTACTTTCGTTAAAACTTAACTACCATTGGCAAGAAATATTAGATGCTATTGTTAAAAGTATCAGTGCGGCTATGTCAGCTATTCTCATTCTACTAATGATTGGTTCATTAGCCGGAACATGGTTAATAAGTGGTGTAGTGCCTGCTATGATTTATTATGGCCTAGAAATATTAAATCCAACCATTTTCCTTTTTGCTGCGGTAATAGTTAGTGCGGTTGTATCATTAGCCACTGGATCATCATGGTCTACTGCTGCCACAATAGGTATAGCCTTAATGGGAATAGGACAGGCGCTAGGAATTAGTGAAGGGGTTATAGCAGGAGCCATTATTTCAGGTGCTTATTTCGGAGACAAAATGTCTCCTATGTCAGATACTACAAACCTTGCTCCGGCAATGGCAGGAACGGATCTGTTCACCCATATTAGATATATGGCATTAACCACTGGGCCTTCAATCATAATTACACTTATAATTTTTTTAATCTGGGGTTTCAGTATTGATGGTAATGCCGGACTAGGTACTGTATCTGAAGTGCAACAAGCCATATCATCAAAGTTTGAGATTAACTTATTTCTCTTTGTTGTTCCAGGAGTAGTTATATTCTTAATTATTAAAAAAATGCCTGCTTTACCAGCCCTTTTGATTGGGACATTGTTAGCAGGAGTAATGGCCCTAATTTTTCAGCCCCAGATTATAATGACTGTTGCTGAAAGTGACGTATTTAGTATTAAAACGGGCTATACCGCTGTTATGAAAGCTATGTTTACCGAAACCAATATAGCTACAGGAAATGCAATGGTAGATGAACTTTTAACTGCATCAGGCATGGAGGGAATGCTATCTACAGTATGGTTAATTGTATGCGCCATGATCTTTGGAGGTGTTGTAGAAGGCAACGGTATGTTAAAGAAAATAGCGGGTACAATCATTGGATTCGCGCATTCTACAGGTTCGTTAATTGCGGCCACGGCTGGTACTTGTATCACCTTTAACTTAACTGCCTCTGATCAATATATTGCCATTGTTGTTCCTGGGAGAATGTATGCCAAGGAATTCGAAGACCGTGGACTTGCTCCTGAAAATCTAAGTAGAACTCTGGAGGATTCTGGTACCGTTACATCGGTACTGATACCATGGAATACCTGTGGTGCTTATCAATCTTCAGTGTTAGGTGTTGCTACATTAACCTATCTACCCTACTGCTTCTTTAATATTATCAGTCCGTTTATGACTATCCTTTATGGATATGCAAATATTAAAATCAAAAGGATAGAGAAAGAGGATTAATATGTTTGCAACAACTATTTCAAATGATGAAATCAATGAGCTAGAACTTGATAAGTTCGAAGGTAATATTCATTTAATTACTGAAGAAAAAGAGTTAAAAACTGCACTTAAAGCTTTATCGAAAGAGACAGTAGTTGGGTTTGATACAGAAAGTAAACCAGCCTTTAAAAAAGGTGAATTCAATAATATCTCATTGATTCAGATTTCCACAGAAACCGATGCTTATCTAATCAGAGTCAATAAGACGGGTATCACAAATGATCTTCTTAGGTTCTTAGAAAATGAAAAAATCAAAAAGGTTGGAGTTGCATTAAGAGACGATCTTAAAGATCTCAATAAGTTGAGGCCCCTTACTCCAGGAAGTTTCGAAGAACTTAATCACTTAGTTAAAGACCTTGGTATTGAGGCTAATGGATTAAGAAAACTTACGGCCATCATTTTAGGTTTTAGAATTTCCAAAAATGCCCAGGTGTCTAACTGGGAAAATGAAACCCTTACAGAAAAGCAGATTTACTATGCTGCCACGGATGCATGGGTGTGCATCTCTAT
>CAYGNU010000524.1:2758-3553 GCA_964351175.1 uncultured Roseivirgaceae bacterium
ATGTACAATAAACTAGTTGATCAAGGATGGCTGGAGCATGTTAGGAAGTAAATATTCAAATAATATTAATTTAGCATAACCGTTCAATGACAGCTGCACTGAATAAAACTTGGCACCAATAGTTTTGAAACATGTGATATGATCAAGTTCTTAGTTTTTCTTCATTTATTGTTTTTACTCTTCCCTACTTTGGTATTTCCTCAGAAAATGGATAAGAAATATTCAGAGTCAAATCCATTTAACTCTCTATCATTTGAAAATTTTGAGCTTGATAAATATGGAAACAAATCCTATGAAATACCTGTCAAAGATTTCTTATTAAGTTCTGATTCTCTCCATTTAGACAAGAGTTATTTATGCAAATTTGACACCTTGATCCTACAGCCCATCTATAACCCTGAGCTCATTTCGATTTCGAGTAATAACGTAACGGGATTAGTTTATGGCATGGTTGTTTTTGGAACAAATAATGAAACAAGATCTTGGGGGGATAGTTATCCAAATCGAGAATTTGTTAAGCTGATAAATAAGGTAATCGTACTGGACTCTTTAAAAGCAAAAATATTAGAGCTAGATTATCTTGATTATTACTTCGGATCAATTGAAATAACTGGCAACGGTATGTATTTAGCATTGACCCATGTTGGTGGCTTTATGCCTAATGATAATTTTCCAGAAGGACTGAAAGTAATTGATATATTCAAGCCTGAATTCATCTTTGATATTGACGAAAATTGGACGATTAATGGAAGAACTGATTCATTGATTGTTATTTCTAGAAGAACTAAGCCTGCC
>CAYGNU010000525.1:0-3535 GCA_964351175.1 uncultured Roseivirgaceae bacterium
GTGTCAGCCATGGCGTGTGTGGCTGAAGTAGCTGGGGTTATTGGATACATTGAGCATACTTCTATACCAGCAGCCATTACACCCAAACTAATTGCTTCATTTCCATTCATGACCACAAATTCCTGATCGCTCAATTTGGACGGAATAGTAAAATGGATCTTAAGGTTTTCTTTGGCCCATTTATATCCAGCATGCAGTAGATTAAGGTTATCTTGGATTATTTCTTGCGTTTTCTTTCGGAAGATGTATTTGATCTGATCTTCAGCAATTGAAAGGTCTCGATCATAGACTTCGCACAACAACCCCAATACCCACATATTTTTCCCTTTTCTGGCATTGCCTACTATTTTGAGGCATTCCTCTTCCATAGGTATTTCATGGATATTATAGCCTAGTTCAGTAAACGTATTGATCGAATCGGCATACTCCTTTTGAATATCTTTTTGGCCATGCTTAGCCCATTTGTTCTCAATTAATAAATGTGTCCCTGGTTTATAAGCATCTTGATCAATTCTTCCGTAAAGTACTTGGTCATTAAGGGCTACTACTAAATCAGCATGATCACCCATATTAGTGATTTTACCACTACCCATCCTGACCCTGATACCTGAAGCTCCTGCTTTAGAACGAGCAGGCGGTTGAATTTCAGCTGGAATTATTTCTACTGTCCATACACCATTACCCATTTTAGCAGATATGGCGCCTAGACTCTGGCCGCACTTTTGTGCGCCTTCTCCAGAATCACTAACAATTTCAACAATGCCCTCTTTGATTGTCTGTCTTTGGATTCCGTTTTTATTGGACTGAAGGATTTCTGAAGGATTATTCATAAGCAATAACTTATATTGATCTAATTAAACAATCTATCATCAATAATCAGTTGATAAATGTCAGCTTAAATGACTATTTAAATCATGAATAGCCGGCCTTACGTGTTCCTTTTCTGATGATTTTTTTATTTTCTTTTCCTTTGATAGCTCCTAATTGTTGATCTAACCAGAGGATAGCGCCAGTCGGGCATCTCTGAATAGGCTCTATCGTTTGTTCTACTAGCCCGTAGTTGATGACAGGTAAGTTGTCTTTCATTATAATTAAGTCTCCTGGAGCATCAAGTGCACAACGGCCGCAGGCCGTACAACCCACCTGACAATCCTCTAGAATCTCATCACCTTTCTCAAGGTTCTTACACGCCACCCATAATTGATGACTAATGGGTTGTAATAAGAACAGATCTTTAGGGCAGGATACTACACAGTCGCCACAAGCAGTACATTTGTCTATATCTACAATAGGCAATGAGTGTTCATCCATATGAATGGCATCAAAATCACACACTTGCATACAATCACCAAAGCCAAGGCAACCCCAGAAGCAGCCTTTCCCACCACCGGATATAAGTGCTGCTGCTTGACAACTTTCCATCCCCTCATAATTTGCTTTCTTTAGGGCTACATTGGTACCTCCTGCACAAGCAAGGCGTGCAACTCTCTTCTCTTCCTGACCCAGTGAAACACCTAAATAATTTCCAATAGCTTCTCTACCTTCATCAGAGCTCACAGTACATTTTCCAGGTAGAATTTCTCCGGAAACCAATGCTTCAGCAAATGGCCTACAACCAGGAAAACCACAAGCACCGCAATTAGCATGAGGGAGCATATCCTCAACAATATCTATGCGGGGGTCTTCGTATACATACAGCTTCTTATTGGCAACCACTAAAATGATCGCTAAAACTAAGGTTAAACCTCCAAGGGCTGCTATGGCGAGTAAAATTGACATTTAAAGAGTACTAATAAATAAGTTCTACCCACTTTTTACCGGCTATTAGCTCAGCTTTACGGGCTTCCCATTTTTCTTTTGATCCCATGACTTTAGCAAATGCATTGTCAAGTCCTTCTTTAACTTTCTCATGTCCTGCCACATAGATGTAGGTATTTAAAAGTGATAGCATCTCAAGTATTTCTTCTGATCTTTCCTCTATAGATTGATCTATCACGGTTGTATCATGCCATAATGGTCTAGGGCTGAAAGCGTGTATAGCCTTAAAGGTATCTTCACTGTAATAATTGGTAAGGTCATCGTCCTTTTCATTTTGATAAAGGAGTTCTAACCCCGATTTAGCTCCATAGAAAAGTAAAATACGTCCGGTCCAGTTTTTAATGTTGCCATAGATGTGTTTAATAAATGCCCTGAAAGGTGCAATCCCAGTTCCCATTCCTATCAAAATGAGGTTAGCACCTTTATCTTCAGGTACATTAAAGGGCAATGCATAAGGTCCAGTGATAGTAATTTGATCGCCTTGTTTTCTATCACAGAGATAATTTGATGCTATGCCCTCATGTTTCTCTCCACTAAAAGCATCTACATAAGTACAGCGCTTTACAAGCATTGTAATGGTTGTTTTATCCTTACTAGTTTTGGGCAAGTCTGCTACACTGTAAAGGCGATGGTGTAGGGAATTTCCAAAATCATCATTCACCTTTATCAACACACCAAAACTTTGATCTATTTCACAAGTAAATGTAGTGTCTTCAACTTCCAGAATCAGCTCTCTTACCTCCTCTGCATCTTCCGGGCTTAACCTTCTTGTCTTCTTTACTGTTGCAGTAAATTGGTTCTTAATGTTATAATCTGATAAGTGTGCCATTGCTCTATCTTTTAAACTCTAATTCTTTAATGCTTTTGTTTTTTTACTACAAAGGGTGCTACATCCGCAACTGCCACAATCTGACCTGCTTGCTAGTACATCCTCATTTGCCTCATGGCCTAAAAAAATATTTTTCCATAAGTATTGAATGACGGCCCAAAGGACCATTAAACCTGTAATTGCTACTATTCCAATGATATATTTCATCGTCCAACTATGTTTGTTAGTGACTTCATAATCCTGAAAATCCCATAAATGCAAGTGACAGTATCCCCGCCACAATCAATGTCAAAACTGTTCCTCTAATCACATTGGGTACCTCTGAGAAGTTGAGTTGTTCCCTTAGACCAGATATTAAAATGAGGGCTAGCATAAATCCTGTACCTGCGCCTAAGGCATATACAATGCTTTGAAGAAAGTCATATCCTTTATTAGTTTGAAATAATGCTAATCCTAAAATCGCGCAGTTGGTGGTAATTAAAGGGAGGAATATACCCAATGCTTTAAATAGCGAAGGGCTCACTTTTTTAATTACCATTTCGACAAGCTGCACCATAGAAGCTATAACTACGATATAGCTTATCAATTGAAGAAAAGGAGCATCAATGTAAATCAACAAGGCGTTAATGCCATAAGCGCACATCGAACTGATGAGCATAACAAACATAACAGCTGCCCCCATTTTACTTGCTGTATCTATTTTACCTGAAACACCTAAAAAGGGGCAAATACCTAAAAAATAGGCCAACACAAAGTTGTTCACCAAACAGGCATTGATAAATATTTGAGTTAGAGATTCATCATTCATGATACTGATCTTTTTTGTTTAGCAAGATTGAAAATCAATAACCACGCAGCTAATGTGAAAAAGCCGCCTGCAGGTAAAAT
>CAYGNU010000526.1:0-3531 GCA_964351175.1 uncultured Roseivirgaceae bacterium
GCACTATATCTGCCCTGTGTGAGATGTATGGGCATTGTCATGAGTATGCAAAATCTAAAAATAAAGATATTTATTTTGAAATTGGAGCTGAAGGCCATGGCCCAGTGGTTGAAAATATTGAAGAGCTTCAATATTTTTTGGATAAAACACTTTCCTATATAACCAGTAATAAGCTAAAAGCTCCAACCTTCTGTGTTGCAAAACTCGGAAGCTATGTCAGAGAAAGCGATAATGTTGGAACTTTTACTAGTAACGTTAAAAATAAAAAAATTGAGAACATAAATGAAGTGGTAAGTACTATTCACAAATACAATTTAAAGCTAAAACAACACAATGCCGATTACCTACCACTTGAAATCACAGCACAAATTCCAAAATTAAAAGTGGATGCCATCAATCTGGCCCCGGAACTTGGCTATATTGAGTCGTCTACTATTCTAGAAGTTACAAAAGAATACAACCTAGAAGAAGAAAAAAATTGCTTTATCAATTTAGTAAAAAACTCTGGCCGGTGGAAAAAATGGACTAATAATCCAAATTTAGACGAATACAAAATAACAACGCTGGCTGGCCATTATATATTTTCTACTCATGAGTTTGAATTATTAAAAAAGCAAATACTTCAAAAAGTCCCCCTGTTAGATCAGATAATTCAAAACAAACTACAACAATTTATAAATAATAATTTAAAAGCATTAAACATAGGGAAATAATTATGTCTGGCGGAACGACAATTAACAAAATGGATATGAATAGTAGCAATGTTCTTCATAAACAAAGATACCATTTTAGTTTCAATACAAACGGTGATGACCTTGTTGAAAACACAAAAGAATTGAAGTCTTATATTATCTACTCACTTTCAGACAATAACTCAATTATAGTGAATAATGAAAAATCAATTCTTAATAAAGATGAGTATCTTTATATCAACAACCCTCAATCAATAGTGGTTGAAAGCTGCAAAGAATGCTTACTTAGTGGAAGCCCAAACTCAGAGTCCACTGAAACAATAATTGAAAAAAAAGATTTAAATACAACCAAAGTTGTTTCCAAGCCTTGGGGTAAAGAATACTGGCTTAAAGGAGAAGGGGGATACTTTTCCTTCAAACATATTATTCTTAATTCTGGCTTCAAAACTTCATTACAATATCATGAGCTAAAAGAAGAAACCAATTTCATACATAGCGGGAAGGCAAATCTCGTTTTCAAAGAGAACACTTCTATTGAAAATGATAATGTGACTTCACAAGATCTAGGGGAAACTATTTTGAGTAGTTATACTTCTATACATATTCCACCCAATACACTTCACCGCCTTATTTCAATGGAAGACTTAAGCTTTTTTGAAGCCTGCACACCAGAGCTCAATGACGTCATTAGAATACAGGATGATAGTAATAGGCAAAATGGTAGGATTGAAGATGAGCATAAATAGGCCCCCTCTTTGTATACTTACAGCAGGCGAAGGAACAAGGTTACTTCCTCTAACCAAAACTATTAATAAATCTCTCATTCCTATTAATGGAAGACCTATTATTTCACATATTCTTGAACGTGTGGACAGTGAACAGCTCATTGTCATCGCGCTTGGTTTTAAAGGACACTTAGTAAGAGACTATTTAGAGACATTTTATCCAAACTATAACTTTCAATTTGTTGAAGTTTCTAATTATAATGGAGTTGGTTCTGGTCCCGCCCTTAGTCTTTATGCTTGCCAGGAAAAACTTCAAACTCCATTTTTCTGGGTTGCCTGTGATACCTTGTGGAAGACAAATTTATCTAAACTTCCCACAGACTATAACTGGATCGGCACTTCAAGTAAGTATAGTGATAACAAAGAGATATTTTGTAATGTAGTCGTAGATGAAAAAAAATCAGTCACCAAGTTTTATGATAAAGTAGATCCTAAGATGGATGCAGAAGCTTTAATTGGCCTGAGTTTTGTAAAAGACCATGATATCTTCTGGCGAGACCTTAAAGAATCTATATCCCAAGAATTAACAGAAATATATTTAGGGTATGAAAGTATGGTTAAGGAAAGAACCCTAAAAACAATTTCTTTGGAATGGAATGATGTTGGAAATTTTGAAAACATCGAAAAATTCACTCTTAATAAATTTAACTTTAGTAAGCCTGATGAGTTTATTTGGTTTGACCATAACAAAGTTATTAAATTATTTAAAAATAATCGTATTTTAGATTTAAAATATCAAAAGGCCCAAACGATTAAGCAGTTTATTCCAAAAGATATTTCGAGGTCAAATAACTACCTCTACTATAGCTTTTGCTCTGGTGATACTTTTTATAACTCTTTTAATACAGATAGTTTTCATAATCTCCTGGAACAACTTAATTCTCAATTTTGGAAAAAAACGACAATACATCCAAATAACTTTAAAGAGAATTTAAATGCATTCTACATTACTAAATCTCAGGAACGCATCTCTTTATTTAAGCAGAAGTATAGTAATTGGCATCCACATAAAGTTAATGATAAAAAATACTATTCATTTGAAGACAAAATTCTTAAACAAGTAAAAGACAGAATGTTGAACACCTCAATCCCTGGTCGTATTCATGGAGATCTTCAGTTTGATAATATTATCCATAATGGAGAAAACTTTACTCTCATTGATTGGCGAGAATCTTTTGGTAACCAATCTGAGTGGGGAGATATCTATTATGATTTTGCGAAACTCTACGGAGGATTAATTCTTAATTATAACTTAATCAAGAAAAATGAGTTTAGCTTTAGTGAAGAAAGTGGCGAAATAAATATTAGTTTTGCCCAAGAACCTTGGCAGACAGAGGCAAAAAATATCTTTGTAAATTTCTTAAATGAAAATGGGTACGATTTAGAGTTTGTAAAATTACTGACTTCTTTAATATATTTTAATATGGCACCACTTCATCATCAGCCTTTTGACAAATTTCTTTACTCTCTTAGCTTTTCATTATTTCAAGACTTAAATGACTAAGTATAATAAAAATACAAAGATTATCTTTTCCATTTCTACTACCCCCGGAAATTTTGGAACTTTTTTTCATAATTATTTATATAGCAAACTGGGATTAGATTTTTTCTATAAATCTTGCCCCTGTCATTGTCTGGAAGATAGCTTGAAAGCAATATTAAGCCTTGAGCTACATGGAATGAGCGTCTCAATGCCCTTTAAACAAAAAGTACTCCCTTTATTACATGAATTAGACTCCTCTGCAGAGGAGGCCCAAGGAGTAAACACAATTGTTAATTTATATAATGGTAAGC
The DNA here is from genome assembly GCA_964351175.1 of uncultured Roseivirgaceae bacterium. Classification (GTDB taxonomy): domain Bacteria; phylum Bacteroidota; class Bacteroidia; order Cytophagales; family Cyclobacteriaceae; genus Fulvivirga. Next base: position 3,272 of record CAYGNU010000526.1, read on the forward strand.
TTAGAGGTTACAACACAGATTTATATGCCCTAAAGACAATTCTTGGGGATAAACTAACAGATATAAAAAACGTTCTTATCCTTGGCAATGGGGCCATTGCACAAATGTGCACTCATTACTTAAAAGATAAAAACATATTTATTCAAACTCGAGATGAGAAACAATACCTTAATTTTAAAAAACAAAACCCTAAAGTTGAAAAATTTGGCCCAGATAAAAAATACCAACTAATTATTAATGCGACAGATAAAGACTAAAAC
>CAYGNU010000527.1:0-3528 GCA_964351175.1 uncultured Roseivirgaceae bacterium
CTAATGAATTTACTATAAACAAGAAACTAGGTTATATATCCTTATTCAGAAAGCTTCAAAATGATGAGGCATTGGCTGTATCGTTTGAATATACTTATCAAGGACAAAATTATAAAGTAGGTGAGCTTTCCGAAGATTACTCGAACATTTCTGAAGACAATGTGATTTTTATGAAGCTGTTGCGCCCTCGAAAAATCAATATTGATGATCCCGATGGTAATAGAATCTTAACTTGGGAGTTAATGATGAAAAACATCTACGCATTGAACGCCACCAATGTCGAGTCTGATGGTTTCGAGTTAAGAATTATTTACCGAGATGATTTAACTGGCGTGGATAACCCACAACTACAAGCTGGTTCATTGGCCAGTACAAGGCCACTGATCGAAATATTAGGACTTGATAAGCTAAATCAGAACAATGACCCGCAACCGAATGGAAATTTCGACTTTGTTCAAGATATCACAATTCAGTCCGAAAATGGTTTAATCATATTCCCATTTCTACAGCCATTTAATACTGCATTAAACAATGTATTCCTTCCTAACGAATCAGCATTAAAAGAGAAATTTGTTTTCGAGGAACTCTACAATAGAACCAAAAATGATGCTGAGCTTGTATCTCAAAAAAATAAATATGTCATTTCTGGTTCGTTGCAGTCAGGTTCTTCCAATGAAATTATTATCCCGGGTTTTAACATAGCAGAAGGGTCAGTAAGAGTGTTTGCAGGAGGCTCGCCTTTGATAGAAGGAGTAGACTATCAGGTAGATTACACCTTTGGTAAAGTGAACATAATTAATGAAGGGGTTCTGCTATCAGGCAAAACCATTTCGATTTCTTATGAAAAGGCTGATCTATTCAATTTTCAGTCAAGAACACTTTTAGGAACACGATTGGACTATAAGATCAATGATGATATCAACTTAGGAGCAACGTTATTACACCTTAATGAAAGACCACTGATCACGCGAAATAGTGTAGGCAATGAGCCTATTCGAAATACTAAATATGGGTTTGATATCAACTTCAGGAAAGACTCTCGCTTTCTTACAAAAATGTTAGATAAACTCCCTTTGATTTCGACTAAGGAACCATCTTCTATTGCTTTTAATGCAGAGTTTGCACAATTGATTCCAGGGACATCAAATATAGTTGATGGAGAAGGTACTTCTTACATAGATGACTTTGAAAATTCAGCAACCCCTTTCTCACTCAGTAATCCGTTAGCTTGGAAATTGGCCGCCTATCCACAAACAAATAATAATAAGTTTATGGGAAGTGGGCCTCGTGGTAAAAATGATTTTAGAGCGAAGTTGGCCTGGTATCAAATTGACAACCTCTTTTATAGGGATGGAAGTAGAAAACCTGACGGCATTTCGGATGAAGAAGTAGAAAATCATTATGTGCGTCAGGTTCAACAACAAGAAATATTTGCCAATAGAGATCAAAATATTATAAACTTCCAACAGGTATTGGACCTTGCTTACTACCCTAATGAGAGAGGGATGTATAATTATAATACCAACCTAGATGCCAACGGAAATCTAGCAGGAGACCCTAAAAGGAACTGGGCTGGTATTACTAACGCCATTCGTTCAGAGGTTGACTTTGATAGGGCCAATGTTGAGTATATTGAATTTTGGTTGATGGATCCATTTATTCAAACTGCAAGAGGGGTGATAGATGACGGTAGAGATAACCCGAGACCTAATACTACTGGTGGTGATCTATACTTCAACTTGGGTAGCATTTCAGAGGACATTATCCCTGATGGAAAACATGGTTTTGAAAGTGGCCTGGCTCCAGATGGTGATATTTTATCGGCTGCTGAACTGACCGAATATTGGGGATATGTAACTACACAACCATTTCTTACTAATGCTTTTGATAACAATAGTGCTTCGAGACCTAATCAGGATGTCGGACTAGATGGGGCTACAAACAGTCAGGAATTGGATGTTTTTAGTGACTTTGTTAATGCACTAAATGGTGGGGCAAGAATTATTGTTGAACAAGATCCATCAGCTGATAATTTCTCCTACTTCTTAGGTGGTGAATTAGATGCTAGAGATGCTACAATATTAGAGCGTTACAAAAACTTTAATGGAATGGAGAACAACTCTCCTATTGTTACTGGAACTAGTACCGCCTCATCAACTACAATAGCTGATAATGAAGATCTAAATGCTGATAATACCTTAAGTGAATTGGAAGAGTATTATGAATATCAGGTGCCCATACGTCCTGCAGCTGGCGGGGGAGTTGAACTTAATGAGTTTATTGTAGATCAAATAACCTCTCCAGCATCCGGAGAAGATGTTACTTGGTACCTTTACAGAATTCCAATTCGTCAATTTGATCAGAGCTATGGAAATATAAGTGGATTCAAATCCATAAGGTATTTAAGAACCTATCTTACTAATTTCTCGGAACCCGTGGTACTAAGAATGGTTAATTTTAGGTTTGTGGCCAGTAGATGGAGACGATATCTGAATACATTGGAAGAAGCCAATTTATCAAGAGATACTGACACTGATAATATTGATAACTTCACCGTATCTGTTGTGAATATTGAGGAAAATGGTGCGGGCACTGAAACTCAATCGCCCTATGTATTACCACCAGGATTCAATAGAGATCAGGATAATACCACAACCGTTAATATCAGATTAAATGAGCAGTCACTACAGGTTTGTGCTGAAGACCTTGAAGATGGGGATGCTAGGGCTGTCATCAAACAAGTACAATTAGATTTAATCAATTATGGAAGAATACAAATGTTCTTGCATGCCGATAGTGAATCTGAAGATGATGAATTAACCGCATTTCTTAGACTTGGTGATGATGTAGATTCAAACTATTACGAAATAGAAGTGCCCCTGAAGATTTCACCAAAAGGAACCTTCGACCCAGAAGAGATATGGCCTCAAGCCAATGAAATAGATATGGATATTGATCAGCTTTATGCATTAAAAGCAGAAAGAGACAGACTTAACATTTCCAAAAGGGCAGTTTATCCTTTGGAGGGGCCTAGAAAGATTGGAAACAATCAAATAAGAATGAGAGGTAATCCAGACCTTAGCTCAGCAAAATGGCTTTCGATTGGTATAAGAAACCCCGCCACCCCAGACGGAAGATCACATTCTGTATGTATCTGGGCTAATGAACTTAGGGTATCAGACTTTGACCGCACCAAAGGTTGGGCAGCAAATGCCACATTAAATATTAAGCTGGCTGATTTTGCCAATATTACCACCACAGCGCGTCACACTTCTTTTGGCTTTGGTGGCATTCAATCGAGAATAGCAGAGCGAACCAGAGAAGAAACGAACTCTTATGATGTTTCTGCTAACGTAAATGTAGATAAGCTAATCCCAGAAAAGTTAGGAATTAAGGCACCAATGTATGTCAGCTATGAGAAGACTACCATTACTCCTCGATTTGACCCGGCCAATCCAGACTTAAGATTAGAGGCAGCACTCCTTTCTTATCAGGACGATGGCGAGCGAGAAGAATATAGAAAAACGG
>CAYGNU010000528.1:0-3522 GCA_964351175.1 uncultured Roseivirgaceae bacterium
CACGCCTAAAAGAAGCTTCTATAAAAGATTTGGCCGCCTACGAGGAAGAACATTTCCATAAATTTCGAAAACCAACAAACTGACCAAAGTTAAGTACTGGAATAATTCAAGGTTCCTTACGAAAACTCTGAATAGGATAAAGCCCAATATCCATAAAACCATAATATATAAAAATGATATTTGCATAAATTGCCATCATCTTGAACGAACTACTTTTAATTACTCCGCCCTTTACACAGCTGAATACGGCTTATCCAGCAACAGCCTACCTAAAAGGTTTTCTAAATACGAAGCAAATTCCAGCCTATCAAATGGATTTGGGAATAGAAGTAATTCTTGAGTTATTTTCTAAAAAGAACCTGAGTAGGATTTTTCATCTAGCTCAAGAAAACAAGTCAATCAAGTCAGATAATGCCAGAAGAATTTATGCATTGAAAGGGGAATACATTTCTAAGATTGAAGAAGTGGTGAACTTCTTACAGGGCAGAAATCAATCACTAGCTAGGTCTATTAGTACTCATGATTTTCTACCTCAGGCCTCCAGATTTGATCAATTAGATGATCTTGATTGGGCATTTGGCAACATGGGACTTCAGGATAAGGCCAAGCATTTGGCAACTCTTTTTCTGGAAGATCTTTCAGATTTTATCATTGAATGTATTGATGAGAACTTTGGCTTCAGTCGGTATGCAGAAAGATTAGGAATGAGCGCCAATAGTTTTAATGAACTTCACGATAGCCTGTCTCTGCCACCTACCTTTATTGACGAACTTACTCTAGCCATTCTGGAGAATAAAATTAAAACACTAAAACCAAAGTTTGTATGTTTCTCTGTCCCCTTTCCTGGCAACTTGTATAGCGCTTTCCGTTGTGCCCAATGGATTAAAAAATATGATTCGAACATTCAAACGGCCATGGGTGGTGGGTTTCCCAATACAGAATTAAGATCAGTAACAGATACGAGAGTATTTGAATATTTTGATTTTATAACATTGGATGATGGTGAGTTACCGATTGAATTATTAATTGAGAATCTAGATAAAAAGATAGATCAGGCTGAGTTTAAAAGAACCCTCCATTTAAAGGACGGTAAGGTTTTTTATAATAATCTTTCCACAAGAACTGATTATAAGCAGGCCCACGTTGGCACACCTGATTATTCAGATCTTTTATTGGACAAGTACATTTCAGTAATTGAAATCGCTAACCCAATGCATAGCCTTTGGAGTGATGGGCGCTGGAACAAACTCACCATGGCGCATGGCTGCTACTGGGGCAAATGCACCTTCTGTGATATCTCACTAGATTATATCAAACTCTATGAGCCAATTGCTGCTAAAATTTTGGTCGACAGAATGGAACAGCTCATTGAACAAACAAGTGATACGGGATTCCATTTTGTGGATGAAGCGGCTCCTCCTGCCCTGATGCGCGAGTTAGCTTTAGAGATATTAAGAAGAAATTTGGTGGTCACTTGGTGGACCAACATAAGATTCGAGAAGAGTTTTACTTATGATCTTTGCCGTCTGCTTAAAGCTTCAGGATGTGTGGCTGTTTCTGGTGGGCTGGAAGTGGCTTCCGATAGATTATTGAAGCTAATCGATAAAGGTGTTACCGTAGCGCAAGTAGCCAAAGTGACCAGAAATTTTACTGAATCTGGCATTATGGTGCACTCCTACCTCATGTACGGGTACCCAACACAAACTATTCAGGAAACAGTAGATAGCCTGGAGATGGTAAGGCAGTTATTTGAGCAAGGTGTACTACAATCTGGTTTCTGGCACCAGTTTGCGTTAACAGCGCACAGCCCTGTCGGACTCGCACCTGCAGAATATGGCATTTCACCAATTAAAGAATCCATATCCTTTGCTCATAATGATGTTCAATTCACCGATAAGACTGGAATAGACCATAACCTATTCAGCTTTGGTCTGAAGAAATCGCTATTCAATTATATGCACGGCATCTGCTTTGAATATGATTTACAAGAATGGTTTGATTTTAAGGTTCCAAAAACAACCATTGATCAAGACTATATTTTGAATTGTCTTGAAGAAGAGGATTTTCAAGAACCATCTGCATCCGCCAAGATTATTTGGTTAGGACAAAATCCTATCATTGAAGATGACAAAAAAGGGAAGAAGTCGAAACTGACTTTCTATCAGAATGCAGGAAACATTCAGGTTACTATAGAAAAGGAAAAGTTAGAATGGCTTCTTAAAATCTTGGAGCAAGCAAAGCCAATGTCAAAATCTATATTGACCTATAACTCCTTAAAAAACGACTTTGAACAGCACTTTGAAGACTTTGATATTTTTTGGTATTCAAAGCCAATTCATAGACTTCAGGAAGCAGGTTTGTTAATTCTTTAGATTTTTAATCAAAAGGAAGCGTGCAATAAATCAATTGATCACATGTAATTTGATTCAATGCCTTGATTTTCATAAATTGAGTAGCTAAAACAACTCAAAATATGGATCAGGCAGCACAAACCATGATAGATAACCTGCATAAGAACACAGGTAAGTCTCTTGAAGAATGGATCGCAATTGTGAAAAAAGAGAATTTTGCCAAACACGGTGAGATCATCAAATTTCTAAAAGAAACACATGGATTTACGCATGGGTTTGCCAATCTGGTAGCCCATAAAAGTAAAGGTTCAGATGCTGGATCGGTTAGTAATACCGATGATTTGGTAGAAGACCAATATAAAGGCAAAGAACATTTCAAACCTCTTTATGACAAACTCCTGGCTGACATACTAAAGTTTGGTAAGGATGTAGAAGTTGCTCCGAAAAAGGCCTATGTGAGCCTTAGAAGGAAAAAACAATTTGGCTGCCTTAACCCTGCTACCAAAACCAGATTTGAAATCGGTATCAATCTAAAAGGACAACCATCAAATGGTAAATTGGAAGAAGTAAGTGCTGCTAACGCCATGTTCTCACACAAAATTAACCTTACTGACCTTAGTGATGCTGATGCCGAAGTATTGAACTGGCTAAAAAAGGCTTATGAGAGTGCTGGTTAAGCTTTTTAAAAAAAGTGTAATTTTTTTTTGTCAGGTGTGACATTTCCAGAGTGGTTTCGAATAATAGGTAAAATCTTTCATTCTTAATTATTTGAACATTGACTGCAACACAGGAAATTGAATTCACAAACTATCTTGAGAAGCACAAAAAGCTAATCTATAAAGTTGCCAGGATATACTGCAATGATAGTGAAGACCTTCAAGATCTAATACAGGATATTATTGTTCAATTGTGGAAAGCATTTCCTTCATATAATAACAAGTTTGCCTTCTCTACATGGACTTATAGAATAGCCCTCAATGTTTCCATTTCCCAACTGCGCAAGACAGCTTCAAGAAGCAAAAGGCTTGAAGACTATTTGGCAGAGCATGAGTTTTTGAATATTGAAGAGCAACATGAAGATGAGAATCTGACTAACCTTTTCAAATTCATCGGCTTGTTAAAACCCATTGATAAGGCAGTGATACTTTTGCACCTAGACGGCATATCCAAT
>CAYGNU010000529.1:0-3521 GCA_964351175.1 uncultured Roseivirgaceae bacterium
GCCTAGCGGCCACAGGTACTAGTGCCGCGCCATTTTATCAAGACTTTTCATTCAAATTAAACTTCGGAAATACTAAAACAGGTAAATGGGAGATGTTTGGTTTTGGGGGTTTAAGCAGTATAGACTTTTTAGGAGATGAAATTCAAGAGGATGATCTATTTGCCAACCCTAATCAAGACGCATTTGTAGAGAATCAACTTGGGCTTGTTGGCTTATCTAATACCACCAGAATAAACAAAACAACCTTTCTAAAAACAACCTTTGGTGCTTCTACAAATTACAACAAATATGAACAAGATAATTTAATGAAAGATGCCGAGGGGATCCTAACAGGAAAATTCAGAGCAACTAATGTTGAAAATAGGGAAAATCGACTTACTCTCACATCTACATTGAATAAAAAGTTTAATGCCAAATGGAGTTTGCGTACTGGTTTTACATCTGAGCAATACCTACCTGACTTTTTTACCGAAGACCGAGATAACCGGGCTAATATTCCTGACAATAACAATGACGGTATTCCTGATTATCTGGTTATCAGAAATGACTTATCGGAGTCTTATAACTTAACTCAAGTATATGCTCAGGCAGAGAATAAAATTACTGATGACTTAAGCATTACAGCTGGATTACATTCGCAGTATCATCAATACACAGAAAGATATGTAGTAGAGCCAAGGGCAGCGATTAGCTGGCAGGTAAAGCCAAATCAGCGATGGAGTCTTGCGTACGGCTTGCATGCCCAGGCCATTCCTTCACCAATCTTATTTTTAGAAGAAGAAATTGCACCAAATGTAACTGAGAAAACCAACGATAAGCTTGATTTCATGAAGAGTCACCACTTTGTTTTGGGTTATGACAGAAGTTTAGGTGAAAATTGGAGACTTAAGGCAGAAACATATTATCAAAGTTTATTTGATATTCCTGTTCAATCTACGCAAGGAAGTTATTCTTTAGTTAATGAAGGCGCAGACTTTCAATTCGAGGAAATTGGAAGTTTAGTAAATGAAGGAACTGGATTTAATTATGGGTTAGAACTTACCTTAGAAAAGTTTTTCAGCAACGGTTATTATATGCTCTTTACTTCGTCTATCTATGAATCTAAATACAAAGGAAGTGATGGCATAGAAAGAAATACAGCTTTTAATAATAACATAGTGGCTAACGCACTTTTCGGAAAGGAATGGAAATTTGGTAAAGATGGTAAAAATGCCTGGACATTTGATACAAAACTAACAACAGCAGGTGGCAAACCATTTACACCTGTAGATCTGGAAGCTACAAGAGCCAATGCCGGAAGAGAAGTAAGAATGGACAATATAGCCTTTAGTGAGCGATATGATGACTATTTTAGATGGGACGTGAAATTCGGTGTACGCATCAACTCTAAAAACAAAAATGTATCGCATCAATTCTTCATGGACTTGCAAAATGTTACTAATAGAACAAACGAGTTTGTGAGAAGATATAATGAAGTCACTGATCAAGTAAACAGTGTATCACAGAATGGATTTTTCCCAGATGTGATGTATAGAATACAATTTTAATAACAAGGTCATGACCGTTGAAATATTTAAAACCAATATTCAGAGTTCAGAAAACGCCATTATTATTACTGGGTTAATGCACCTCTGCTTTCCATGGTTAAAAGCCAATGTAGATTTGCAAGACCATGATAAGGTATTGCGTGTTGAGTCTAGTGAAAGTAATATAGATCCAAACCTTTTGATTGGTTTTGTGCAAAATCTGGGATTTCAAATCAATGTCATAAACTAACAATCATGGGAAGAAAATTATCATATGACGACCAAAATAGATTGATAACACAATACGGACGATGGGCACTGGTTACCGGTGCTTCGTCCGGTATTGGCAAGGAAATTTGCAAACATCTGGCAGAAAGCACTTTCAATCTGATTATAGTAGGAAGAAATGAAAGGCAGCTACACAACGTACAATCTGAGCTGTTGGCAAAATACAATAATGATGTGGAGATTATTATTGCTGACTTAGCTAAGGAAACTGAAGTATACGAATTGATCAGGAAAACGAATAAAAAACAAATTGGCCTTGCAGTGTTAAGCGCTGGTTACGGCACATCAGGTCAATTTATTGAAAACTCATTGGCAGTTGAACTTAATATGTTAGATGTTAATTGCAGAGCATTAATAATGCTAGCACATCATTTTGGAAATAGGTTTGCTGAACAAATGACTGGTGGCTTAATATTATTAAGTTCTATGGTAAGTTTTCAGGGAGTGCCCTATGCAGCAAATTATGCAGCCACAAAGGCTTATGTTCTTTCATTAGGTGAGGCTTTGCACCATGAGCTTAAGCCATTAGGTGTAGATGTTCTAACAGCCTGTCCTGGTCCTGTAGCAACAGGTTTTGGTTCTAGAGCAGATATGAAAATGGATGGCGCTATGAGTCCTCATGAAATAGCACTCCCTATTTTAAAATCAATTGGTAAGAAGTCGGTTATTTTGCCCGGCTTATTGACAAAAATATTAACTTATGCGCTGCGCACTGTTCCAAGATGGGGCAAAGTGCTCATCATGAAAAAGATAATGTCCGATATGACCAAACATCAAAAATGAATAGCCTATGTCTCCTGATAAAGTATTTGAAATAGTTAACACGGCAGTATTACCATTTTGGGGAGTGTTAATATTTGCTCCTAATTGGAAGTGGAAAAACCCCGCTATTTATATTGGGGTTTCAATTCTTGCCATAGTTTATTTGTCATATCTCTTTACCGGCCCCATGTTAGACTTTAGTGCCTTTGGCAGTTTAGCAGGTGTAAAAGCATTATTTACTGCAGACAATGCTATTCTCATCGGTTGGGTCCACTATCTGGCTTTTGATTTGTTAACTGGCAACTGGATTGTTAATCAAGCCAAAGAAAATAATATTAGCCATTGGTTAATTTTACCTTGCCTGCTATTTTGCTTTATGCTTGGTCCAGTTGGGTTTCTTCTATTTTTCATGATTAAATCATTCAAAAGTGGAAGCATTAATTAACCTTCTACCTGGCAAAACAATTAACCAAACATTGTTTTGGAGCAGACTGTGATTTTTGTTGCCAACTATTATTTCATTCAACTAGCGTCTTGCCCAGATAAGCACAAAAAAAGGCCAGCCATTCTTCAAGCCTTAAATTTATCACATTGATAATCAGCTTATTAAAATAATAATTTGCTTTTCCTGTAATTTTTTAATCCACTCAGCTACTTACTTACTAAAATTCAAGGTTTCAATCAGTGACAGAAGAACTTTTTTTATCACATGTAAAGGCACATGAGGGCATTATCAATAAGATATTATATCTGTATATCGACTCCAATGAAGATAAAAGAGATATGTATCAAGAGATCGTTCTTCAAGCCTGGAAATCAATGGACAGATTTCGAGGTGACTCTCAATTCTCTACTTGGTTATACAGAATAAGCCTAAATACAGTAATGACTTTCTTAAAAAAAGAGTCAAGATTAAAAAAAGAAAGCCTTGATACTGAACTACCC
>CAYGNU010000530.1:0-3511 GCA_964351175.1 uncultured Roseivirgaceae bacterium
GAATATACGATTTAGGTTTTATGATATTCATATTTCGGAAATTGAGACTATAAAAGCTTTTAGTAAAAAGAAAAATTTCCCTGCGTTTGTATCTGGCGCTACATTAACGGCCGCAATCTTCTTTTTTTCCATTGATCTTTTTAATCAGGGTATAGTCAACGGCAACGGCTTTGAGCCAAGTGAACAAACTTTGATGATTGCTGGGGGCTTGGCAGCTACTAGCTTGCTTACTAAATTATTGGCAGGTAATAAAGTTAAAGTTGATGGCCGTAAGTTTACTTTGGAGATGATGTGATTTTTAGTATTCTTTTATTTCCGCAACACATCTAAAACCCAAATAGGGGCTGACCTTAGCATATTTTATTGGTTTGGTGATACTGTTTTTTGGATCTTCCAAATCGGAATTATTATTTCCAAAGGCAATTCCTTTTACATCAGTCATTTCAGATACATTTCCGAAGAAATCATAAACTTGATTGACTATTTCCTTCCTATCAGTCAAATTGAACCCTCCCTTTAATTTTTTATTTTTCTTGACTAATTTATTATGTTCCCTGTAAATATTTTTCTCTTTCTCAGATAAGAGGTGTTCTGCAATCATTTGCCATTCTTGAGCAGTTGGTAGTCTATAAGTCACATTTATGCCAAATTTTTCACTGACTACTTTTGATCGCCATTTGCAATAGTCCACTGCTTGCTCGTAACTTATTAAAACTAACGGATGATATCTAAATTCTATTTCTTTAAACCAGAAATTAGAACTATCAGGGAGTATCTTATAATACTCTGATGAGTCTAACTCTTGTTCTTTATAATACATATATTCAAGCCAATGAATGTTCAATATCTCTGTCTTATCTACATATAAATCATTGATTTTTATTGTTCCGGGAGGGGGTTTCTCCCAAAATACAAATAGTATTACCAGTATTTGTAGGTGCATAATTAGGGAAATGATTAAGAGGCAATTTTATTAATAATTGGTAACAATTACACTCTTTGTAATGGTCAATGTATCTCCTATATAGCTTATGCCTTGAACCTGTACATTATAATGACCGTTGGAAGGAAATCGGACTTTTGGCGCTCCGGTGTAAGATTTTACAGGTTCTCCATTTTCTTTGAAACCAAAATCCCAGTCGTATTCAACTATGCCTGAAGACAGGTCAATAAACCGAACCCAGCCAGATTTAGTGATGCTATTGGCATAATCATAATCAAGACTAATGGGGCCAGCGTCTATGGCTGGTATAGGTCTAGGAATAGTTTCTGGAAAAAGGTCACAGGATGTCAAACCGAAAAATAACGGTAAGAGAAAGATGATATGTATAGAAATTTTCTTCAACTTATTTTTATTGATTCAAACATAAGTTAGTAAATATTTAGATTATGAAAATGTCATCTATTGGCATTTTATACTAATTAAGTTTGAAAGGAATAAGTTTTTTAACTTTCTTCAAAATTGAATACCATGCAAGCAGACCAAGTTACTTTTACTTTAAAGCCTTACCCTAGAGGCTTTCACCTTATTGAGCGTGAAATAGAGACACATTTACCCCAGCTTAAAGATTTTAAAGTGGGTGTAGCTCATATTTTTATACATCATACTTCAGCAGGACTAACGCTTAACGAAAATGCAGACCCAACGGTAAGGTTAGATTTTGAAAGTCACTTTAATAAGATGGTTCCTGAAAATGCAAGTTATTATAAGCATACCTTGGAAGGGCCAGATGATATGCCTGCTCATATTAAAGCTTCATTATTGGGTAGCTCGGTAAGCATTCCTATCAAGAATGGACGTTTGCTTACCGGCACTTGGCAAGGCGTTTACTTATGTGAGCACCGTGATCATGCGAGTGGAAGAACCATTACAGTGACGTTGATGGGGAGTTGATGAAACCAAACCTAATAGGTTTATTTTGAACATGCAGATAAACCTATGAGGTTTTTCATCATTAAGGCCACTTGATAGTGTCATCATCCAGAAATTGAGGAGACCACTGTATTTCATCAACTACTCCATCATTAAGCCAAAAGTTTACGGATAGATCATCAACTTCAATTAATTTATGGTCTGGGGACTCATTGGTAGAGCAATCCTCTAATTCATATTCCACCTTCAATTTATCGAGATAAGAAGTTAATTGATCTGTTGACTTCCCTATTAAATTCTGCCCATTTAACGTTTTAGCCATTGTTGGAGTTCTCTCCAACATATAGGATAACACGCTTAAAGGCTAAAAATTAGAGATCCCGGTATTGCTCGTGCCTCACAAACCGGAAAAGATTTATAAATTAGTTTTAACAATTATTGGCTAATAATTAAGATTAAATGATTCAGCATATTGCTCTTTAGAGGTACCATTAGGAATACAATAGAGTAATCTTACCATATCTAAATCAAATTGTTTGAATGAATATGGAACAGGTTTGTTTGTGAAAAGCAGCTCTGTATTTTTAAATTTATCATACCCAATAGCAGATTCATACTGTTTACCTTTGAAATGGAAAAAGCCAAAAGCATGCATAATCTCATGTCTTATCGTCCTATTTAGACTAAAAGTTGCGTCAGCAGAGTAAATATTGATTTTAATATCCCTAATATCAGAGTAGAAGAAATTAGAACCAGTAAAAGTTCTTCCAAGTGGGTGGTTTTTGGATTGTTCCTTTAAAACGAAATTAATTTTTAGATTAGAATCATTTTTGTTATTGGACATTTGTATGGTTAAATTCTTAATTGATCTCAATTCATCTATAACGGTAAGAATTTCTAAGCTATCTCTTTCTGAGTAATCCCCTGCTAAATGAATTTTAATTGGTTTTTCCCACCTTTTGACTTCACCATTTTCAAATGCTGAATTATACACAGCTTCTATTACCTCTTGATTCCATTTATAATTTAAACATGGTTCTATTTTCTCAAGGTGATTAGAACTATGGCTGCAAGAAAATGATATAAGTAAAATTGTTAGTAATTGATATTTCATAGTTAGCTCAATGAGCTACTCACACAGAACTCTGAGTAGGTTTATATTTAGTTAAGGCCATTTAATAGTGTCATCATCCAGAAATTGAGGAGACCACTGTATTTCATCAACTACTCCGTCATTAAGCCAAAAATTGACTGATAGCGCATCAACTTCAATTAATTTATGATCTGGTAATTCATCGGTGGAGCAATCCTCTAACTCATATTCCACCTTTAATTTATCGAGATAAGAAGTTAATTGATCTGTTGACTTACCTATTAAATGTTCTTCATTTATGGTGTAGAAATCAGAGTTAATGGATATCATTACCAATTTCCAGTTTTCATCTTCATCAAAGTTTAGAGAAAGATCAAACTCATAATAGTCCCACGATTCGGTCATGTTTTGACCATCATCTGAATAGGAGAAAGTCTCTACCTCATCAGGTGCGCCTAGCAACATTCTAACTTGATCTTTTGCCATTCCAAATTTGATATTGCCTAATCCAAATCCGGGCTTTATTTCTTTGATCTGTTCTTTCA
>CAYGNU010000531.1:0-3508 GCA_964351175.1 uncultured Roseivirgaceae bacterium
CTCTTGCAGCTCTCAATTCAAGGGCTGTATCAAGTTTTGTCTGCGTGTATTTAGATAGGCTTTGTTGAAGTTCGTTCTGCCTGTTTTGAATCTTATCAGACAATTCCGACTGATCCAACCTGGCAATGTACTCACCCTTTTCTACTACAGTACCTTCATCAACGATATGATCAATTTTGACCTGCCATATCTGCGCGGCTCTTAGACCTGAGGGACCAAGAATCTTTACTGATTTCTCAGCTTCCAGCTCACCGGTTGTGGTAACTTCTACTTTAAATGTTCCCCGCTTAGCTTCTACAAAAACTTCGCCTTGAACATCACTAACGCCATCTGAGAATATCCAAATGACAAGGAGAAGAACAAATACTGCTCCTCCACCAATTATGACCTTTTTTTTCATTTGTTGTTATATTATTTCTAACCAAAGTTATGTAATTCGACTAAACTTTTAGTTACCATATGAATAAAGCTAACGCCACATATATAATTTAGTTGTTTTAAATGGAGGTAATCTATTTTTATATCTTTGCGCCATCTTGAAAAGCATTATCAGTTTTATATTAAGAAATGTACCTAGAAAGTACATCCAGTTGGTTAGTGGACCAACTATGAAGATCATTGGACTTTTCCTTAGAGGTAATAATGTGACTTGTCCAATCATTAACCAGAGCTACAGCAAATTTCTACCTTATGGAAGGGTAAACCCTAGACCAAATGCCCTCTGCCCTGATTCTCTATCTTTAGAACGTCATAGGCTACTTTGGTTATATCTTAAGCAAAAGACCAACTTCTTTGATGAACAGTTACACTTTCTTCACATAGCACCAGAACAGTGTTTTATGAAAGCCTTTGAGCGGCAGCATAAAGATGGTTACATCACTGCTGATATAGAATCGCCTTTGGCTAAGGTAAAAATGGATGTTCATGATATTCCATTCGAAGAAAACACTTTTGATATTGCAATGTGTAATCATGTGATGGAACACGTAGATGATGATATCAAAGCCATGAGCGAGATTTACAGGGTGTTAAAACCTGGCGGGTGGGCCATTATGCAGGTGCCTTTTTTCAGCCCAGTTGGCAGTGTCACTTATGAAGACGCAAGCATTGTTGACCCCAAAGAAAGAGAGAGCGTTTATGGTCAAGACGATCATGTAAGACTTTATGGTCTTGATTATCCAGATAGAATAAGGCAAGCAGGCTTTGAGGTTATTGAGGATCGATTTATAGATGAACTAGGCAAAGCTAAAATCAAAAAATATGCTCTACCTCCAAATGAGACTATCTTCTTTTGTAAGAAAAACTAGTTTTATTTTCTTCATTAACATTCTTATTAGGAAGGTATTACCTTAAATCTTCTGGGTCTACCAAGTCTGAATTGATTAGCTCGCGCATTACTATTTCCGTCATATCACTTTTAAAAGCAAATTCATTTCTGATATCCGAGACATAGGCCTTAAGTCTCATTTTAAGATATGACCTGCGTTCTTTTACCTCATTAAAAAACAATACAACAATGGGCTTATTTAGATAAATGAATCTTGATACTTGTGCCGCTTCAATAGCCACTGCTCTTACTTTTTCAGTGTCTATTGTAATGGGCAAGTAAATTTCTGCTACTACCTGACAATTGGCTTCTCCAGTGTTAGAATTAGAAACTGAGGTGTTCATCACCTCAGCATTTGGAACACTCACTAAAGAATCATCAGCTGTTACTATCCTTGTAGATCTCAAACCAATCTCAACTACCTCTCCATAATACTGACCAATTTCAACCTTATCTCCTACTTGAAAAGGTCTATCAAATAAGATCATAATACCGCCAAAGATATTTTTAATAATATCTTGAGCGGCAAAACCAATAGCAAGACCTATAGACGCTGTCACGGTAATAAGTGTCTCCATCGGAGGTTGAAAGATTCCGGCTATTACTATGAAGAAAGTGAAGATCCACCCTGAAATTCGAACAATAGGTATTAGTCCTTTGATAGTGATTCTGTACCTCGTACTTCGTTCAGCAAATTGCTGCAAAACCGAGCTTATAAACCTTATTGTAAAATAGCCGACCAGTATAAAGACAATCGCCCAGAAAATATTCCCAAATGAAATAAGATCAACAACTGACGGAGGTGCCAAATTCTGAGATACACCATCAATCAGTGAGTTAGATTTTTCTTCAACCTCACTCACTACTGTATCAACCTTTGACATTGATGTCTGAGAAGCTAGGGAATCTGCAGCCTGAAAATTTAATTTCATTGATGATATGAGAAGTTTAGTATTTGCCATCAATGTACAATGTTTTTAGACATTAGAAGGTTGACTGTTTGACGATAAAGCAGTGGATTTATGTAAAAGACGTTATCTCTTTTTATAACAACACCATCTTCGAACAACGGATAGAGGATGCTTCTGTTTTTTTGCACACTGTAGTTGGTGGCCAACATCATTTCATCTTCTGTCAATCCATCATTCAGTATTAACATAGTCAACAAAAACAGCTTCTGGTTAGATAGGGTCTTCATGAAAGAGAAATCCATGCTGCTGATTGAGCTTATTCTAATAGCATTGTCAGCGCTGTGTTTGGTTGACCTAAGCCAGTAGATTAGAGCAATACTGATATTACTCCGAGCAATTTTATTAAGTTGGTTAAAAAATTCCTCTTTAAGATACAGCTGTTTATCTTTTTCATCTAACCCCTTATACTTCTTGTTTCTTAAATCTTCAGATCTGGGCTCAAATATCAAGTTGTACCCACTAACCCTATGTCGCTTCTCAATCATTTTAACAATATCAGCAGCAGAAAGTGCTTCTAAAGGAATATTGTAACTAAAATGATCTGATATACTTATTGTCTTTTCAAGATAATTATAGGCATATTGAGTACAACCAACGATCCAATGAGCACAATCTCTTGTGAGAGAAATCAACTCTGTCAACAGCTTAATATTCCTAAATCCACCGACTTTCTTTAAATAAAGTTTTTGTAAATTTTCTATTACAACTATTCTTTTTGGCCCCTCATTTAAATGTGCCACTAGTTTATCGAAGTCTAAATCTCCACAGTCTAAAACTTCCTCAAAAGCCCTATAAAATTCTGTTTCAGAACTTATGTGATTAATTGAAACAACCCGTATTATTTCCTTACTAGAACCTAATTCTGTTAAGAATATATTTAACAAGGAGGTAATGCCAGACCCTTTCTCGCCTATTAATATAGTTGCTGAATATCTACCTTGCATCCATTGATTATAAGCCTTATTCAACTTATTAATTTCAAGGTGTCTGCCTTCAAAGAAATTAGGGTCTTCCAACGCAGTTACTCGAAATAATCTCTGATATACAAATGGAAGCGCTGCAATTGACTTCTCTGACTCAGCTAGAAAATCTGCAAGTTCTGTGGTTATGGTTTCTTCATTAGATACAATCCCAAACCTCTTGAAATAAGTTTTAACAACGTCCGCAGATTTGCGGTAAATCTTTGCAGTTTTATTAACAGCAATTGGAA
>CAYGNU010000532.1:0-3502 GCA_964351175.1 uncultured Roseivirgaceae bacterium
ATCCCACTCCCTTAGAGCCATAATTTTAAAGTAGTCACGATATAGCTCATGGTTGTTGAGGGGCGTGTTTTTACTGGAGAGATAATCATTCTCTTCAAGTGCATTACGTCTGTTCGGAAGTCCCTTTATGTTTTGAGAATCAGTATAAACGATAACTTTTTTACTTATAGCAAGAAGTTCGTCTAATGACCAAAGTAATGTTTGGAGCTCTAATTTGGTTGAAGATGTATTTTCGAATGTTTTAATCTTGACCTTATCTTCAAGGCTGGTGTTGGATGCTTCATTTTCATTAATCACTAAATAGGCACCACAACCCACTTTTAGTTGACTGTTGGCGCTTCCATCAATGAATAGTAATAGTTTGTTGGTCAAGGTTTAAGTTTTGAATTGTTATAATCTGGGAATTTACGATATATCACCATGCTTTCTTTAGACATTAGGTATTAATGGATTATCCTCAAGCCGGATAGGCTTCTACTTTTCCTGGATGAAAAGTAGACAAAAATCATAAAAAAATTAACGCTCAAGGCCTTTGCCCGCATCCACGCACCATTTTTTTAGCCCGCCCTCGGTGGCGCAGTCTTACTTGGAGTGCATATTATTTGTATGATAGTCATTATCTAGGTTTTGGGTTATCCTCAAGCCGGATAGGCTTCTACTTTTCCTTGATGAAAAGTAGACAAAATCACTAAGAATTTTGGAGTCATTAATTTGAAATACGTTCGTTATTACGTACGTTTATATCATGAAATCTTTATCAATTACAGAAGTTCGAAAAAACATATACAAATTAGTAGAACAAATCAATAAGACGCACAAGCCTATTCAGATTACCGGTAAAAACAATAATGCGGTTTTAGTCAGTGAAGAAGATTGGACTAACATACAAGAAACCTTGTATTTAACTGCAATTCCAGGAATGCGAGAATCCATTATAGAAGGAATGAAAACACCGATATCTGATACCTCAAAGGATTTGGATTGGTGAGTAGCTTTACCATTTATTTTACTAAACAAGCTCAAAAAGACGCTAAGAAAGTAGCGTCATCAGGATTGAAATCAAAAGTCCAGCATCTATTAACCATTTTAGAGCAAGACCCATTTCAGGAGTATCCCCCTTTTGAGAAGCTGCAAGGAGATTTGTTGGGAGCATATTCACGAAGAATAAATATTCAGCATAGATTAGTCTATCAGGTTTTAGATGATGAGAAAATTGTTAAGGTAATTCGTATGTGGACACATTATGAATAAATAACAGATTCAAAACCTTAAACCTTTGAATCTGTGCTGTTAGATAGACATATTTTCCTCGTTTCTGTTTGGTAATTCTTACTAGATTTCTGCTTACTGACAGGTAAAACAGCCACATTAATTTTCTTTAATACAGATAGGTCCTGTCTAACCATATCTTAATTCTTCTTATCCCATAAAATCATAAAATTTTGTTTTGTGCCATGAGAAAACCCAGCCTACATATTTGATACATTCAAGATATTATTTGTACCTTGAACATCTAAAAAAACGACTATGATGAAGAAAATATTAATCGGTATAGGAGCAGTAGTTCTGCTTTTTATACTCTGGGTAGTTTATGGATTATTTATAGCAGCGCCTGTTAGCCCTCCTGCTACCGCTTCTTATAACCAAGGCGGACTAGAAATCACCATTGCCTACAGTCAACCTTCAAAAAAGGGCAGACTTATTTTTGGTGAAGAAAAAGATGGTGCGCTTCAGCCTTATGGCAAATATTGGAGATTAGGTGCTAATGCTGCAACGGAAATAACTTTCAATAAGGATGTCACCTTTGGCGGTGAATCAGTGAAAGCAGGAACTTATAGTATGTATGCTGTTCCTGGAGCGAGCAGCTTTAAAGTGACGCTGAACAGTGAAACTGATAAATTCTTCGGGGTTATGGAAGCAGATCATGAATTGGATGTAGTGACTGTCGATGCTCCGGTTCAAACACCAGATGCTGAAGTGGAGACTTTCACTATTGGTTTTAGCTCCTCTGATTCAGGTGCTACTATCAACTTCAGTTGGGATCAAACGATGTTTACCGTCCCTGTAGCCATACAATAGCCAATGGCATTCTCAAAAAGGAAATGGGTATTATTACCCATTTCAATTTTAATCTTTCTGGGGCTAACTTATTGGCTGATCGGTAAAATTCAATATCGCCTTCAAGTCATGGATATTGAAGAGTATGAGCCTGTTTCTACTTTGAAAGTACAGGAACACCTGCTTACCAAAGCGAAATACCCCTTTATTGATGTTCATAATCACCAGTTTACCATGCCCATCCAAAATCTGGATAAGCTGATAAAAGACATGGATGACCTCAACATGTCGGTCATGGTAAATTTGAGTGGCTTTAGAGGAAAATTCCTCGAATGGTCGATGGATAATGTCAATGACAAGTACGCCAATAGATTCGTTCTTTTCATGAATATCGATTTTGAGCAACTAGATGATGAAGGCTGGCCCAATGAAACGCTTGCCATGATGGAAGAGGCCGTGAAGATGGGTGTCAAAGGCCTGAAAGTGTATAAAACCTTAGGTCTTACCGAAACTGATAATGAGGGAAATAGAATTAAAGTTGATGATCCACGCCTAGATCCTATCTGGGCAAAATGTGGTGAATTGGGTATTCCGGTATTGATCCATACGGGTGAACCTGCTGCTTTCTGGTTGCCGAAAGATAAACACAACGAGCGATGGTTAGAGCTCAAACAGTACCCCAGCAGGTACAAAGACCCTGACAAGAACCCTTCTTTTGAGGAAGTAATGGCTGAACAGCATCATATTTTCAGGAAGCATCCACAAACTAAATTTATTGCTGCTCATTTGGGTTGGTTTGGCAATGACTTACCGCGCCTCGGCAAACTGCTTGATGAGCTGCCGAATGTTTACACTGAAATAGGCGCAGTTTTAGCAGAATTAGGGCGTCAACCTGTAACTGCAAGGTCTTGGTTAATTGATTACCAGGATAGGGTATTAATGGGAAAAGACGCTTATAACAAGCAAGAGTATTACACCTACTTCAGGGTTCTGGAAACCAATGATGAGTATTTCGATTATTATAGAAAGCGGCATGCCCATTGGAAAATGTATGGCCTAGCCCTCCCCGATTCTGTGCTAAAGAAAATATACTATCAGAACGCATTGAATATTATTCCAGGTATCGATACCACTTTGTTTGAAACAATGCAATGATTTCTGGTACTGATGTTTGGTTGTTCACCTCATCAGACTTATATACCCATTATATTCAATTATTTTTCCATTGATGAACTGCACACTGGCAGAGTAGTAATAAACCCCTGAAGGAACTTTACTTCCACCACGAGTACCATCCCATCCTAATGCCGGAATACCCGGGTCAAATGATTTTCTTTCAAAAAGTTTTATTCCCACTCGATTGTAAATGCTCAATTCAACAACAGTTTCAATGGCATTGATTTCTTTAGGAAAGACGGTGAAAAAGTCATTTTTTCCATCTTGG